>JAFAHL010000573.1 GCA_019237215.1 Hyphomicrobiales bacterium
TCCTCAAAACTCCCCGCAAGCACGAGAGCTTCAAAACCGCCGGGAACGTCGAGCAGAACGCCGGCGTCTGCGCGCCACTCCTCGATGCGCACGTCTTCCCGGCCATCGTTGAAAAGCGGGACGAGCCTCACACCCTCCCGTCCCGCCGCTGCCACGGCCGCGGCCCGCCGCGTATCGATGGTGACATGCGAACGGTCGGCGGGATCGAACTGAAAGAGCTTCACGAAGATCGTGCAGCCCGCCTGCGAACGGGGCGTATGGCGCGAGGTCGGCGGATTGCGGACGTAACTGCCCGCGGGATAATCGCCGCGCTCGTCCTGAAAGATTCCCTCGAGAACCAAAAATTCTTCGCCGCCTGGATGGGCGTGAGACGAGAAGGCGCTCTGCGGGGCGTATCGAACGATGGACGTTGCGCGAGCGACCTCGTCACCGACACGGTCGAGCATTCTGCGCTCGACGCCCGGCATTGGCGAGCGCACCCAGGCCGATTTTTCAGCATGGACCGAGGCACGCTTGGTGAAGTCGGCGTTGATCCGCATGACCGGTTGCGCTTGCGTTTGAGGCCGGGTTCTATCTGACGACCCCCGACGACGGATTAGCTTTTCTCCTTCGAGCCGCGATAGTCGCACCGCCACCGCACGGCGACCCAATTTGGATGCTCGTTGATCCACTGCGCGATGTAGGGCTGCGCATTCATGACGCACTGATTGAGCGACATGTCGGCCGAGAACGAAAGATGCTGATCTTCGCACCGGTCGGGGAACGACAAAGCGCAGACGGTCACGACCAGTTCGATCAGGCCCATCCTCGAGTCTCCGCTCCTAATACAGGATAAAACTAGTGTCGCTTCCCGAGAGTTTCATCCTTTCGGACACGAAATTTCACCCTTGTGCGTTCATTCCTGCTAATCGATCTTGATGCCCACCGACTTGACCACGGCACTCCATTTGGCGATTTCTGATTTGAGCAGCTGGTCCAGCTCCTCGGGCGAAGAGCCCTCGGCCACATAGCCGCTTTGCGCGAGCTTGTCTTTGATCGCCGGGTCGGCGAGAGCCACGTTGGTGTCGGCGCTGATCTTGCGCACGATCGCAGGCGGCGTCTTGGCCGGAACGAACAGCGCCTGCCACGCCGTCACGTCGTAACCGCGCACGCCCGCCTCCGCGATGGTCGGCACGTCGGGAGCGGCCGCATCCCGTTTCACCCCGGTGGTCGCCAAAACGCGAACCTGGCCGGAGCGCGCGTAGGACAGCAATGTGCCGCTGCCGAAATAGCAGTCGATGCGGCCCGGTATGAGGTCGGTGAAGGCGGGCGAGGCGCCGCGATAGGGAACGTGCGTCATCTTGAGGTCGGCCATCTGCAGGAACAGCATCTCGGCCAAAAAGGGAGCGCTGCCGGTGCCGGGCGATGCGATCGTGAGCTTGCCGGGACGGGACTTGGCATAGTCGATGAATTCCTTGATCGAATGGGCCGGTGAGGAGTTGGGCACGAACACGAAATAGGCAAGCTGGGTAACGAGCGAGACCGGCGCGAAATCCGCGATCGGATCGTAGTTCAGCGAGCGGTAGAGGCTGCTGTTCACCGCGAGCGATGCGGTGGCGAACAAAACCGTGTAGCCGTCAGGATCGGACTGCGCGACGTATTCATTGCCGATGTTGGTGCCGGCGCCGCCCTTGTTCTCGATGACGACCTGTTGACCCCACATTTTCGAAAGTCTTTCGGCGAGCATGCGCGCGACGATATCCGTCGGGCCACCGGCGGCGACCGGCACGATGAGGCGCACGGGCTTATTCGGAAAACCACCTTTCTGGTTTTGCGCGCGCGCCGCGCGCACGAAAAGGTTGGGCGCAAGTGCCGACGCGGCGGAGAGGGCAATCAAATGACGACGGGTGAGCATGGCAGTACCCGCAGTCTCGATATTTTGCACGCTATCTCCCGGAGCGGGCCCGACTCGACGAAAGGCCGCGGCTGCCGATTGTCGCCGACCGAATATTGCAATCGATCTGCGGCTCCGCTGACCCGATCGGTCAACGGAGCCGAACTCGACAGACCCCTGCGGGCGACGCGGCTACTTGTTGACGAGCGCCGCGCCCGCCGTGCAGATCGCCTCATCCTGCGACCCGGTGCCCCCCGAGCAACCGACGGCGCCGATGATTTTGCCGTCCTCGACCAACGGGATGCCGCCCCGCGACGCGACGACGTCATCGAGGCTCAAGATGTACTTGAAATCGAACTTTTGCACCACGTCCTCGAAGACCTTGGTCGGACGGCGGAACTTGACCGCGGTGCGCGCCTTGTGCTCGGCGATTGCGATCGAGGCCAGTTGCGCATCGTCCATGCGCAGGAAGGCGACAAGATTGGCGCCCGAGTCGACGACCGCGATGTTCATCGGCCAGCCCCTCTTGCTGGCTTCCGCGGCGGCGGCCTCGATCACCGCGTTGGCGCGTTTCGCTCCGATCGGCGCTCCATAGGCGGTGCTGAATGGCATCTTTTCAGGAACGGCGTCGAGATTGGGCGGTGCGGGTTGCTGGGCGCGCAGCTCGGAGCTGACCAGCATTGCCGCACCGACAAGCAGAGACGACAAAATCTGCCTTCGCATGGATAACCTCCCAATACTGTCGTTGAAGAGCACTATCGCACGAGGGTTGACCGCGCCGTTGAAATCAGCGCGCGAGTGACTTTATAGAACCGTGCCTTACGCCTCAACCCGCAAGCTCGGCCTCCGCGCGACCTTAAGCGTCCACCGTTGGCACGGATGCGAAAGCGACCGACGCAACGGTCGTCACATGGCTGTCATGGGCGACCCTCAGTCTTTGATTCTCTCCCCAACCTTGGAGCTGCGCATGCGTCCGCTTCTCTTCCTCGCAACGAAAATCCTGTCGACGACCGTTGCGTTCGCGGCTTTCGCCCAAGCACCGGCGGCGCCACCGCACAATATCGTTTTGTTCGTGGCCGACGGATTGCGTTTCCGCATGGTGGACGACCGCACTGCGCCGACCATGGCGGCCATTGCGCGCGAGGGGGTGAGCCTGCGCAACAGCCACGCACTATTTCCGACCTTCACCACCGCGAACGCCTCAGGGCTGGCGACCGGCCACATGCTGGGCGACACCGGTGATTTCTCCAATACGATTTACACGGGTTTCGAAGTTCCCAGCGCCGGCAATAGCTCGACGCCGTTTCTCGAAAACGATGCGGTCCTCGGTGAGGTGGACGCGCACTTTTCCGGCAATTACCTCGACGAGGCGACGATCCTGAAACTGGCTCGCGACAAGGGCTACAGCACGGCTGCGATCGGCAAGCTCGGCCCGGCATTGATCTTCGACTCGACGGAGCGCAGCGGCGGGCAAACGATTCTGTTCGACGATGCGACCGGCACGCCCAAAGGCATCCCGTTGTCGGCCGAAGTGACCCAACGCCTGCAGGCGGTGAACCTTCCGCCCGCGGCGCCCTCGCGCGGGGCAAACGGCGCGCCCGGCAATGTGAGCACGCCCGGGACGATCACCGCCAATGTCGTGCAGCAGGATTATTTCGCCGCGGTGGCCACACGCGTTGTTCTGCCCATGTTCAAGGAGCGCAACAAGCCCTTTCTTCTGGTGTTCTGGTCGCGCGATCCCGATGGCACCCAACACAATCAGGGCGACAGCTTGAACGTCCTCGTTCCCGGCATCAACGGACCGACCTCGCTCGCTGCGATCCGCAATGCGGATGACGATCTCGCCCGTATTCGCTCCGCGCTGAGCGAACTCGGCTTGCTCGAGTCCACCAATATCATCGTGGCCTCGGATCACGGCTTCTCGACGATCTCGAAGGAAAGCCAGACAAGCTCGACCGTAGCAACCAGGTTTTCCGACACGCTTCCCGGCCATCTGCCCTTCGGCTTCGTCGCGCTCGATCTCTCGCACGCGCTCAACCTGCCGCTGATCGATCCCGACGACGATTACAAGATCATCGGCGCGGGCCAGCATACCAAAAATGGCAACGGCCTGATCGGCGGAGACCGCAACAAACCGCAGATCGTGGTGGCGGCGAATGGCGGCTCCGACCTCATTTACATCCCCGATGGCGACGCGGCGACCGCCAAGCGAGTTATCGACTTCCTGCTGACGCAGGACTATGTCAGCGGCATATTTGTCGATTCCAAACTCGGGAAACTTCCCGGCACGCTCTCGCTTGACGACATCGCGCTCGAGGGAGCGGCCATCACGCCCCATCCGGCGATCGCAATCAGTTTCCGTTCCTTTGACA
Organism: Hyphomicrobiales bacterium; assembly: GCA_019237215.1. Lineage (GTDB taxonomy): Bacteria > Pseudomonadota > Alphaproteobacteria > Rhizobiales > Xanthobacteraceae > VAZQ01. The sequence goes on from JAFAHL010000573.1 coordinate 4,246, forward strand.
CGGTATGTGGCGAGCCGGTTCTTTGCACGGTCGAGGTCGCCGATACGGCGCTGCAGCAGGGGCAAGGCATGCACGGCTCGTTCGGCCGGGCCGACACCTGGAACTTCATGGCGATGCAGGGGCCAGACTTCAAATCGCAATTCGTCGATCCCGCGCCGGCAAGCAACGCCGATCTGGGCCGCACGATTGCGCATCTGATGCAGCTCGACGTCAAAGACAAGGGCAAGCTTACTGGTCGCGTTCTCTCCGAGACGCTGCCGAACGGTGCCGTGCCCGCGGTCACCAGCCGCGTTCTCGTGTCGGACCCCGCGCCCAACGGGCTCGCCACCGTGGTCAACATGCAGATGGTCGGCGAAATCCGTTACTATGACGCCGCGGGCTTTTCGGGGCGCACCGTCGGCTTGTCGAGCACGATCTTGCCGGCCGCAACGCAATGACGATGATCGGGGCGATGTCGGCGTACTAGCGCACCCTGTAAAGCGCGTGCCGCCGGTTGTGCGTGAAGGGCCGCACCTGGCCCGGCCAGCGGCCGTCTTCGACCGCCTTGGCCCATTGCGGGCTGATGAGGACGTGAGGGCCGTCGATCTCGTAGATCGCGCTATAGCGTGGCCCGTCATGCGTGACCTTCTTCTCGGCGCCGCCGATGCTCAGGGCGAAGGGTTCTCCCGCCATCCGCGTCACCGCGCGCACGCCGGGCACCTTGAGAAGATTGGGGATGTGCTCGGTATCGTAGACCTCGTTGAAGAGCGCCTCTTTGTCGGCGTCGACGTCCATGTTCACCACGAAGAGGTACTTGGAGCTGATCGGCATGAGCATCTGCCTCGCTTATATCTTGCGCCTGCGTCACCCCGGCACGGGGATCGTGCTATCGTAGGTGACGCGCCCTTGCGATGCTACTGCCTGGAGGGGCCCCGCCGTGTCGATCGCCTCAACGTCCGCCGCACCGTCGACGCCCTATTATCTTCCCGTCTGCCAGGACTGGCTCGATCGGCGCAAGGAGCCGATCCTCGCGCCCGATCTGCCCATCGTCGATCCCCACCACCATCTGTGGGACCGTCCCGACTGGCGCTATCTGCTCGATGAATTGCTGGCGGATACGCAGAGCGGCCACAACATCGTCGCCACCGTGTTCGTGCAGGCGCGTGCAATGACGCGCCCCACGGGCCCGGTCGAAATGCGCCCCGTGGGCGAAACCGAGTTCGTCAACGGCGTCGCCGCCATGAGCGCGAGCGGAACCTACGGCAAGACGAAAGTCTGCGCCGGTATCATCGGCTACGTCAATTTAGCGTTGGGCGCGCGGGCCGAGGACGTTGTAGCCGCGCATATGCGCGCCGGCGGCGAACGCTTTCGCGGCATCCGCCATATCACCGCCTGGGACGCGGATCCCATCATGCGCAATCCCGCCTACAACCCGCCGCAGGGACTGCTTGCGGACAAGAGCTTCCGCGAA
>JAFAHL010000140.1 GCA_019237215.1 Hyphomicrobiales bacterium
GGTGCGGGATGCGGACGGCTTTCGCAGTGTTGGCAGCCGCGCTGCTCGCGGGCGCGTCGTTCGCCGACGAGGCGACCTCGGGCCTCTTTTCCGGCCACGGGATGGTCGTGGCCGTCCAGCCCGGCACCGGCGCCCTGACGATCAAGCACGACGAGATCAAGGGTTTCATGGAAGCCATGGAGATGATGTACAAAGTCCGGAGCCCCGACGTCAGCAAGGATCTGCACCCCGGCGACGAGATCGACTTCACGATCGACGCGGCCAAATACGAAATCCTCGAGGCCAGGGTCGTCGGGCGCAAGCGCTAGATGGTGAGCGGGATGAATTGCGGTTCGCGCAATTCCCTAGGAGCCTGTCTGCTTAATCCCGGCGCGATGGGATTTGAACCGCCTAAGCCGGTCGGAGAGCCGGATGCGGCAAATCGCACGTCCGGTTTGGTATAAAGGCGGAAGCTTTCCGGCTATCCTTCGTTGCCCTGGGGGGTGGCGAAGCTCACCCCGTTGCGAAGCCTGCCAGGGACGGACTCCGCCCCTGGGCGAGCTTCAAGACATTGTGGGCGAGGCAGACGAGACCCCACTCAGCGGCGACCTTCTCGACGCCGCGCAAGAGGAACTGACGGAAGCCGCGCGCCTGCTTGATCTGTCCAAACACCGGCTCTGGCAGTTGCTTCCTTAAGCGATAGGGGCTCTCGTAGCCGCCGGCCTTGATTTTTTCGCGCATGGCGGCGACGCGCGGGCCGCCACCTTCCCCTTCCGTCGCGTGCTGGGCGCGTCCCGGCGCGATATAGGCGTCGATCTGGCGCTCCTCCATCGCAGCAAGGTTGGCGTCGGAGCAATAGCCGGCGTCAGCCGAGAGTTGCTCAGGCTTCCGGCCCAGATTGGCTTCGATCGCGTCGGCCATCGGCGCCAGTTGATGCTGATCGCTCTGCTTGGCGTCGAGCCCGTGGGCGACGATCACCTGGGCCGTCGCGTCGACCGCCGCCTGCGCGTTGTAGCCCTGGATGAAGCCGTCCTTGGTCTTCATGATCCGGCTTTCCGGATCGGTGAAGTTCTTCTGCGCCTTGGGATCGGGCTCTTCGGATGGCGGGGCGGCGGGTTTGCCAGCTTTCTTGCGCCCCTCGGCTTGTCGGCGCGCCTCGGCCTCGGCCTCACGCTTCGCCTTGGCCGCTGCGGCCGCTTTCGCCTCGGCCTCCAATTCGGCCTTCGCCGCCTTGATCCTCTCGGCCCGCTTTTTCTTGTCGGCGGCCCAAGCCGGCATCTCCTCGCCGTTCTTGTCGCGGCCGAAGGCCTTGTCTTCCTCGGCGTCCGCCGCCTCGGCGGCGCTCAGCCATTTCGCCGCCTCGGCCTCGAGCTCCGCCGCCCGCTTCTCCATGCGCGCGTAGCTCATCGCCTTGTGCTTGGAGGCGTTCGCCTTGATCTTCGTGCCGTCGAGCGCGACATGGCCGAGCTTCACCAGTCCCGCCTGCTCGCAAAGCTTGAGAACCTGCGCGAACAGGCCGGTGAGCGCCTTCAAGTGCCGCTTGCGGAAGTCGGAGACGGTGCGGAAATCCGGCGCATCGAGCCCGACGATGCTCATGAAGTCGACCCGCTCGCGCGCCGCCTTGGCGATCCGACGCGACGAGTAGACCCCGTTGCAATAGCCGTAGAGCAGCACCGCCGTCATCATCGCCGGATCAAACGGCGGTTGCCCGCGCTCGCTCCCGTACACCGCCTCGATCTCACTTAGGTCGAGATGCTCGAGGACAAGCGCCAGAACAAACTGGGCCAGGTGGTCCTCGCCGACAAAATCCTGCACCCTCGCCGGCAAAAACAGCGGCTGATCGATCGTCCAAGGGCGAAACGTCTTGCTCATGAACAAGAAGAATCCGATTCGCGCCCACGACGCCATTAAAATCCGCTATTTCTCGGACAGGCTCCTAGCTTAGCCAGTACGTCCTTGAAAAGGAATCCGGTTCGCCACCAAGGCGGCACCGGGCTAGGTCCCGCTGGCTCAGCGGGCCGCCACGGTGACGCAGGGTATCTCTTGGGGGATACTGGGGATAAGCTCGGAATTTCTCACCCAGATGGAGAGCGTCGAGGCGGCGAATCAGCGACAAGTATTATGCAGCGAAAGCGTCTTATGCAGCCAGGCGTAAACAAACTGTTAGAAAGCGCGCCAAATCGGCCAACGGGCTTGGAGGATCCAAATTGACCCACGAGGAGCAGCCGACGTTGTCGTCGAGGGGCGAGGGCGACTGCGGTGGGGGCGCGGTGCGCCTACGTGCAATCATGGCTGCGGCCCTCTTAGTGGCGGCTT
>JAFAHL010000457.1 GCA_019237215.1 Hyphomicrobiales bacterium
GCGCTCCTCGAAGGGATGGTGCGTGCGGGCAGCACATCTCTGCGTCGAGTGGCGGATGGGAAACGGCGGTCGGAGGTCCAGTTCAATCGCTTTCTCGCCAACCCCAAAGTGACCGTCGAGCGGCTGGTTGCGGGGTGGGGCGCGGCCACTGGCGCGGCGATTGCCGGCGGGCATGTGCTGGCGATCCAGAGCCTGCCCCGGCGCAGGCCGGGGACACCAGCGAGATCAATTTTCGCACGGCCAAAGCGCGCACCCGCGGTCTGGGGGAGATTGGCAAAGGCGTGGGGCGCGGCGCGCTGCTGCATGCCATGGTGGCAGGGGACGCCACAACCGAGGCTTACCTGGGGTTGGTTGCTGGCGAGGTGTGGACCCGCTCCGGCCGGGTTGGCGTGCCGCACCGCAAACGGTCGCTCGATCAGGAAGAAGCGCGCCGCTGGATCGAAACCGCCGCCGCCAGCAAGCGTGTGCTTGAGAAGGCCGAGACGGTGACGATCGTGGCCGACCGCGAGGCCGATCTTTATCCCTTGTGGGGCGCTGGTGCCGCAACCGGGTATCCATGTGCTGGGCCGAATTCATCACGATCGAAGCCTGGTCGGCGGCGGCACCTTGACCACGATTGCCCGCCAATGGCCGTTGGCCGGCACCCGTCGGATGACCCTGCGCGCGCGCCCGGGTCGGCCCGAGCGCGAGGCTCGGTTGGAGCTGCGGTTCGGGGGTCGTCACGATCGCCCGACCGCGCGAGGCCAGCACGCCGGAGCTACCACCGCAAGTCACGTTGAGCTTGATCGAATTGACCGAACCCGACCCACCCCAGGGCAGCGAGCCCATTACTTGGCGGCTGCTCACCACTCATACTGTCGCCAATACTGATGCCGCTTGGCAGATCGTCGATTGGTACTGGGCGCGATGGATCATCGAACAGCTGTTTCGGCCGCTCAACAAACAAGGATTGCGCCTTGAAGATAGCCAAGTCGAGACTGCCGAGCGCCTGCTTAAGCTCGTCGCGTTCGCCACTCATGCCGCGGCGATCACCTCGCAGCTGCTGCAGGCGCGCGACGGGCGCAGCGGCGAGCCGGCTTCTGTTGCCTTTACCGCCGACGAACTTGGCACTCTCGATGCGCTGCACACGCAATACTCGGGCAGGACACCGCGGCAGCAAAACCCTCACCCGCGGCGCAGCCTGGCTTGGGCAGCGTGGCTGATCGCTCGGCTCGGCGGTTGGGACGGATATCCATCCTCGCGACCGCCCGGTCCCATAACTCTCAAAATCGGCGTCGACAAACTCCGGCTCTTGGCGCAGGGATGGGGGCTCAGAAATGTGTGCATGCCCTAGCGCTTTCGCGAGGGTCCAGGGCCCGCGCTCAGATCTCGGGCTCCTGGATTCCCGCTTTCGAGGCTGTAATCCAATCCTGACGAATATCGAAATTTGGCGGTCATTGCTAGTAGCTGCCCTTCCTCTACTGTATAGTTCTATTAGTGGGGAAAGGGGGATGCCATGAGCAAGGGTGTTCGGGTCATCGGTCCGGACCGCGCGCAGTTGCGCTGGGAGATGGTCGACTTGGACAGCCAGTTGCCCGACGACCACCGGGCGCGGGTAGTTTGGGCCTTTGTGCAAGGTATGGACCTGAGCGAGCTTTACGATCGGATCAAAGCGCGTGACGACGTTGCCGGGCGGCCGGCAACCGATCCGCAGGTGGTGTTGGCGGTGTGGCTGTATGCGACCATAGAAGGGATCGGTTCGGCGCGGGCGATTGACCGGCTGTGCCAGCAGCACGCTGCCTATCGCTGGCTGTGCGGCGGGGCGCCGATCAATCACGATCTGCTGTCGGAGTTTCGGCGCGAGTGCGCGGCGACCTTGGATCGCTTGCTGAGCCAGAGCCTGACCGGACTGATCGCAGAAAAGCTGGTCACGCTTGAGGAGCTATGATCGACGGCACCAATGAGCCTGCCCCCGCGAAAGCGGGGGTGCGGGCCCACGCGGGACGGGGCTCGATGAGCAAGCGCAAGCGGTTGGAGCGCCTCGAAAAGGCGGTGGCGGAACGGGTGACGGAGCTGAAGGGCGAACTGGACAAAGATCCTGGCGAGTCGGAGCGCCGGTGCAAGCAGCGGGCCTTGCAAGCCGCCGAGGAGCGCGCGCGCCGGGTCGAGCGGGCGCATCAGAAACTGACCGAGCTGGTGCAGGAGCGAACCGAACGGGCCGAGACACACGCCAAGGAGGAAGCCGAGAAGGACGAACCCAAAGTCTCGGTCAGCGACCCTGTCGGGCGACGGGTGAAACTGGACCCTTGGCGACAATAGGAACTGGACCCGCTCACTGAGAGGAGGGTCAGATGGCAGAATCGGTGCAGCTTTTTCCGCGGGGGGAGTTACCGCGGAGGGAAGTGATGCAGACGCCGGACGAGGTCGCGGCGATGCTGCGGCTGAAGGCGTTGGGGTGGGGGATTAAACGGATCGCGCGGGAGCTGGGCTGCAGCCACATGACGGTTCGCCATGATGTAGCGCAGGGCGGATGGCGGCCGCATCGCGGTCGGGGCCGGCCGCGCGCCTTGGCGGGGCTCGAGGATTGGCTGGCCGAGCGGTTTCGGCGCCACGCCGGCAACGCCGACGTCGTGCGCCAGGAGCTGGTTGCCGAGAAGGGCATCACGCTGAGCCTGCGGACGATTGAACGGGAGGTGGCGCCGCTGCGACGCGAGTTGGAGGCGCTAGCGCGGGCGACGCTGCGTTTCGAGACGCCGCCCGGCAAGCAGTTACAGATTGATTTCGGTGAACGCCGGGTAGCGATCAGCGGTGAGGCGGTGAAGGTCTATCGGTTTGTCGCGACGCTCGGCTACTCCCGCCGGCTCTATGTTCAGGCCTTCCGCAACAAGCGCCAGGAGAGCTGGTTTGCCGGGTTGGAGGGAGCGTTCCGGCACTTTGGCGGGATCACCGAGGAAGTGCTGTTTGACAACGATCGCGGGCTGGTGGTCCGGCACGATCGCCAGACACGCGAGGTGGAGTTCAATGCCCGGCTGCACGCCTTTGCCCGGCACTGGCGGTTTCGTCCGCGGGCCAGCGCACCCTATCGGGCCCGGACCAAGAGCCTGCCCCTGCGAAAGCAGGGGGCAAAGACGAGCGCGGGGTCGGTTACGTCAAGAAGAACGCGATCGCCGGGCGTTGTTTTGCGAGTTGGTCGGCCTTCGAGGCGCATCTCGACCAGTGGACGCGCGAGATTGCCGATCAGAGAGTGCATGGCACGACCGGCGAGGTCCCGATCGAGCGCTTTCAGCGTGCCGAGGCCAGCGCCTTGCGGCCGATCGCCGGCATTCCGCCGTATGCGGCAAGCCGCGAGCTGGTGCGCAAGGTCCAGGCCGACTGTGCGATCGAAGTCGACGGCAACGCCTATTCGGTGCCGTGGCGGCTGATCGGCGAGAAGGTGCGCGTCACCCTCGCCGGCGGGCAATTGCGCGTCAGCCATGCCGGCCGGGAGGTTGCCGTGCATCAATGCTGCGCCGGCCGGTTCGAACGCCGCATCGATCCGCGGCACTTCGCCGGTGTGGCCGGTTTCCAATCCAAAGCCTTGGTCGCGCCGGCGCCGGCTGCCGGCAACGCCGACCCCGAGCTATTGCGCCCGCTGATGGAATACGAGCGACTGGTGGGAGGGCGCTGGTGATGGAGCACGATCACCTGGT
>JAFAHL010000491.1 GCA_019237215.1 Hyphomicrobiales bacterium
GGACGTGTCCTGCTCCTGCGCGATTTTGAGATTTCGGGCGCCACGCTGCAGGGCACTATGTTCGAGACTGATTACGCAAATTTCATCGCCTGGCGCGACTGGGGCTTTCCCGACCGGGACGTCCGCGCGTGCTTCGCGATGGGGGCGTTGCTATCCCGCGATGGTGCGTTCTTGCTGGGCGTGATGAATGCCCATACCGCCGGTGCCGGCGGCATTTACTTTCCGTCCGGCGTGCTCGATCCGGGAGATGTCGTCTGCGGCCGGGTCGATTTCGACCGCAACGTCCGGCGGGAGATTGCCGAAGAGACCGGTCTCAGTCTTGACGATGTTACATCTGATCCCTGGCTCCTTGTGCTGGCGCCGTCGCGAGTCGCGCTCATCAAGGTATTCCGCTTCCGCCAGTCGGCGAGCGAGATGCGCGCAAGCGTTCTCGCTCATCTGCAAAAAGAAACCCTATCCGAACTTTCCGACGTTCACATTGTTCGCGGCCCCTGCGATTTCAAACCGAGCATGCCTCCATTCGTCAGCGCGTTTCTTCTGCATTTTTGGGCTTGCGACCGCCAGCGATGACGTCGGTTTTCGCTCGGGGCGACGGCATGGTCGCGGCGTTCGCCGCGATGTAACATCTCAGAAGATTCGCTTGGTCTGCGCGGCATGACCCTTGTGGTTGTTTCGATCTATCTTGCAGCCGTTCTCTTCTGTGTGGGAACGACGGCTTGGATTTTGCGAGCGTGGACCCGCAGACGGTATTGGCATAAGAGCCCGAGCGATCTGCATTACGTGGTCGCTGGGACGGCGCTGCTGCTGAGCGCGGGAATTGGAGTGGCGGTCGCATCACAAATCGTGGTGGCGCTCGGCTATCCGCCGGCACCCTAGCGGCTCGAGCTATCTTGGTTGCAAAATTCTTTCCATGAAAATCGGTTTGGTCGAGGAGGCAAAGCCGCGCAAGATCAAGGTGGGTTGACCGCGGCGCCCGAATAACGCCAACTGGCGCGAGCGGTAACGCGCATTGGCATTGCAAATCAACGAGGAGGGGTGGAGTGAGCGAGCTGGTACAATTTCTCTGCAAAGGCGATCATCCGATCGAAGCGAGGCTGCGGGAAAAAACGCGCGAGGCGTTGAAGGAATCCATCGCAAGCGGTCATGTCCGCATCAAATTCACCGACACGCGAGGAGGCACCGAACTCGGCGTGGCGATCGACCGCAGCCGCTCGGACTTGCGCGCCATCGAAGGTGACAACGGGTCTGCGGAAATCAGAGTAGTGGGAGACCTGACGCTCGATTATGTTCAAGTCAGCTGCGTCGCCCGCATCGATCTGGCGACGCTCGAAGGTGAGGGACATCTCGAACTGCGCTGAAGCACGAATCCGGCGACGAGAAACGGCGATACTTCAGCGACCGAGTCCAGCGTGCGCACACCCGTGCACGCGACTCCCGATGGCGGGCATCGCCGCCGTGGTATCCGACGCCTAGCAGGGACACTCGCCGCAGACCGCCCAAAATCCCCGTGGGCATGGGGGCGGCGCTCTGCGATAACCGTTGCCGGCCCATTGTGGTCGCATGGTCGATTTGACGGATTTGATGATCGTGCACATCCGACCCGGATACTCCCACCAGCATACCAGGATACGGGCCTCGGCTCCCGACGCTAGCAAACTGCCGAGCAGAATTGTTGCCGTAAGGGCGCCGGCCAGCCGCCAAAGATGCGCGACTGCAGCCACGCGACGATAGCCGCGCGGGGGCTGCCGCACGCGCCGCGCGCGGCCCAGCGGCCGCGACTGCGTCGGAAATAGGATGAACTCTCGTCGCCTCACGTCGGGCATGGATTTCCCCGCCTACCATTCGCCGCGTCCGCCACCATCGGCCAGGATGCAGCGGATGCGGCGGACCGCGCACGCGGTTGGCTTTCCCACTTTAACATGGGGCGCGGCAAGGGCACGACTCGGACATTCCGACGTTCGCTCGGTGCTCCCTATCGGCGTCATGACGGCAAGCCCTCGATAGCCCACGATGCGCGGGTGCGGATCGCGCGCGTGCCATCGGCTTGAGGCCATGAATTGCCCATCCCGGCATCGCTTTTCCGCCCAAATCATGGGTAGCATAGGCGCTATCAGTGGGGGCGCGTGATTGCCGCGCTGGGGCGCGCAGTAATCCGCCGGATTGGGGATCAGCCAAATTGACACGACGACATCGCTCAGCACTCGTTGCTGTACTCGCTTGCGCGAGTCTGCTCGCAGCGAGCCATTACGCCGCGGCTAGGACCACTCACGGCGGCAAAGGCTCGTCCGCCGCCACGGCGAAGGCCACGGGTAAGACCGCGAAGTCCGCGGGAAAGAAGGCGGCCGCGCGCAAATCCAAGGACGACAAATCGGCCTCCAAAACCGCGGTGCCGCAGGTACCGCTGGCGTCGGGGCCGACGCCGCAGACCTCCGAGGCCGAAATTGCGCAGGTCAAGAGCGCCATCGAGGCGCTGCGCCACGGCGGCGCCAGCAAGGCGACCGAGGCTGCCGCCACGATCTCCGACCCGGTGGCGCGCAAGCTCGTCGAATGGATCATCCTGCGCAGCGATCACAGCGGCGGCGATAGCAAGCGCTTTCTGGCATTCATCGCCGCCAATCCGAGCTGGCCGAACCTGACGATGTTCCGCAAGCGCGCGGAGGCGATGCTTTGGAACGAGAACCCCAAGCCGGCGCAGGTCTTGAGCTTCTTCAAAGACTCGCCGCCCCAATCGGGCACGGGCCATCTGGTGCTGGCACGCGCGCTCATCGCTGAGGGCGACACCGAAGCCGCCAAGCCGTTGATCCGCGAGGCCTGGCGCAACCATTCGCTCTCCGCCGAGGTCGAAAAGCAGGCGCTCGAGCGCTATTCGGAGTTTCTCGGCCGCGCCGATCACAGGGCGCGCATGGAAAAGCGAGTGATCGCAGCGGATAACGAGGC
>JAFAHL010000500.1 GCA_019237215.1 Hyphomicrobiales bacterium
GCGCCGGCGCGAACGCGCGCCGGCGCGGCGATGGGTGCTCGCGGCACGAGCCCCTGCGCCGTCCAGACGATGGCGGCGAAGATGACGCAGGCGAGCGTCAAGTGAAACGCCAGGCGGTATTGCGACACGCTGACCCCCTCGGCGAGACCCGAGGCGACCATCCACCAGCCGACCGCGCCGAGCGCCGCACCGAGGGCGAGAATCGCCCACAACCGCGCGCGCAGCGGCGGCTCGAGCCAGCCGCGCCAAAGGAACCACAGAAACGGAACGAGGAAGGCAGCGCCGACGAGCCGCGCCAGCAGGCGATGCGTCCATTCCCACCAATAGATCGTTTTGAATTCGTCGAGGCTCATGCCCGGATTGTGCTCGCGGTACTGCGGGATGGTCTTGTACTTGCCGAATTCGGCCTGCCATGCGGCCGCATCGAGCGGCGGCATTACGCCGGTCACCGGCTTCCATTCGACGATCGACAGGCCCGACTCGGTGAGCCGCGTCGCTCCGCCCACGACCACGGTCACGAACATCAGGGCCGCGACCACCAGCAGCCACCGCCGCACGGCGCGGCCGTGAGTCGCGGATGACGGGGCGAGGCTGGTCATAGGTTCATTCGTTTGGCGCCGGTGTGGATCCGAAGGCGCTGCGACCTCGCGGCGAGTTTGCAGGAGGACTTTCACGTCCAAAGAGACCCGTAAATTTGCTAGTGTCCAGATTCCGAAGTTCGCATCATTGTGCCGCAGCCTTGTTTGCGAACTTCGGAATCGAAGGACACTAGCAACTTGTTGATCTAGTGTGGCTTTGGTTCAGAAGTCCGCATTTCGCACTCGCTACAAAAATGATGCGGACTTCTGAACCGCCACACTAGTGTCCATTCGCGTCCCAAGTTCGCACACGCGCGTACCGCATGGGATTGCGAACGCGCCATTGGGACACGAGTGCCGCGGACCATATCGTCGCGCGGGCGTTGGTGCAATTGAGCGAAAGATGCCCATCCGACTGCGCAAATTCATCGGTGCGATCCTGCTCATCCTCTTGGTGGTGACGTGGGCGCTGCTCGCGATGGCGTTCGCGCAATCGCCGCTGGTGAGGGCCAACCGCGTGATCGAGGCGCTCTATTACGTGGTCGCGGGGCTCGGCTGGGTGCTGCCGGCGATGCCGCTCATCCGCTGGATGTCGCGGCCCGATCCCGCATGAGCATGCACGGGCGCCGGCGCAGGACGCGGCATCGCTGCGCTACTCTCCATTCAACTGGTCAACGTATCCTGTCGGCGATGATGCCGAGCAGGATAAGGATCGCAGCCAGCACCCATGCGATCAGTCGCAAGTCTCGCCGAACTAAAACAATGCTCTGGCGAATGAGATCATCATCGAACACAGCTGGCCTTCCGACCATCTCTTTGTCCGATAACCGGTCTGTCCATACGGCAATAGCGACGACGGCAACGCATGCGATGATTGTGAACATGATGTCAGCCCTCACATTCGCGAGCCGCTTGAATTTAAGGGAGCACCGCCGCTAGGGACAATCGCGAAATCCCACGATATTGAACTTGTTGCGGCTGATCTGGGTCAAATTTATAATCTCGGCGTCGGTCGGAGCGTAGCGCAGCCCGGTTAGCGCACCAGTCTGGGGGACTGGGGGTCCCGAGTTCAAATCTCGGCGCTCCGACCAACTCAAAGACTGAAAACATATTTGCATTCAGCCGGTGCTTTCCGCGGCATAGATGAGTGAGCCGTCGGGCCCTGGCGTGGCGGCTTCGGTTAGGTGCGCTGGCTCGATGCGATCCTTGCCGACAAGGTGGAATACGGCCTCGCCGGCGGCGATCAGGTAATCAGCAATGATTCGCCGATGACATCGCCACCACACCGCCTCCGCGCACATGATCGCGCAACGCCGTTCATGGCCGAGCTCTCGCAGCCGGGCGAGACCGCAACGGAAGGGCGAGGTGAGCGCGTAGTCGGCATAATTATGAAAGCTCTGGTTTTGCCAGAACGCGTTCACCTCCGGCGCGACCTCTCGCGTTTTCGCGCGCAAGCCGCCGAGCGCGGCGATGTGCTCGTATGCGATCTGGAAGGGCGCCAGCGTTTCGGGCAGAACATCGCGATTGTATTGCGGATTGGTGCGCGAGCGCGGGACGGTGCGGACATCGACCACGCATGCGACATGCGCACGCTCGAGCAGGTCGACGAACTCCTCCACAGGGCGCGTTGAATGTCCGACGGTGAAGAACGGGTGTGCCATCTGTCTCGAGTCGCCGACTAGTGTGGCGGTTCAGAAGTCCGCATCATTAGTTGCAGCGAGCTGGAAATGCGGACTTCTGAACCAAAGCCACACTAGATCAATAAGTTGCTAGTGTCCTTCGATTCCGAAGTTCGCAAACGAGGCCGCGGCACAATGATGCGAGCTTCGGAATCGGGACACTAGCGACGCATGAGCCTCAGCACCCCTGCC
>JAFAHL010000589.1 GCA_019237215.1 Hyphomicrobiales bacterium
GTTTCGCCACAACCCGCGCAGGCGCCGCAGAATTCGAACAGCGGCTGAAGGAACTGGACGCCGCGCACATTGGCAAAGTTCACGCGGGTGCGGTCGGCCCAGGGCAGCTTCTCGAAGAACTCGATGCTCCTGCGGCCGGTCTCGAGATGCTCCAGCCGGGGCTTCATGTTGATCGCCCGAATGTTCAAATCCTCGGAGCTGCGGGCCGGGCAGTTCTCGACGCATACGCCGCAGCCGGTGCAGTCCTCGACATAGACCTGCAGCGTGTAGCGGGACTCGGGATAGCCGCGCGCATTGATGGGAACAGCTTTGAAATCCGCCGGCGCGCCAGCGAGACGGTCCGCGTCGTAATACTTGGCGCGGATGACGCTGTGCGGGCAGACGATTGCGCATTGTCCGCACTGGATGCAAAGGTCCGGCTCCCAGACCGGCACCTCCTCGGCGATGTTGCGCTTTTCGTATTGCGCTGTCGCGGTCGGATAGGTGCCGTCGGCCGGCAATGAGCTCACCGGCAGATCGTCGCCGTGCAGCGCCAGCATGGGTGATATGACATTGCGGACGAATTCGGGGGCGGTGTCCGGCACGAGCTTGTACCGGACTAGGTCTCCAGTGACAGCAGTTGGAATCTTGACCTCGAACAGGTTGGCCAGCGCGGTATCGATGGCTTCGAAGTTCTTCTTGACCACATCCTTGCCTTTGCGGGCATAGGTCTGTTCCGTCGCCTTCTTGATCGCCGCAATCACCTGCTCGCGGGGCATCACGCCGGACAGCGCGAAAAAGCAGGTCTGCAGGATGGTGTTGGTGCGCGACCCGAGGCCAAGCGAGAACGCGACCTTCGACGCGTCGATGACGTATAGTCTCAGCTTCTTGACGATGATCTGCTTCTGCGCCTCGCGCGGCAATTGGTTCCAAACCTCGTCTGGGCCGTAGGGACTGTTGAGGAGCAGCGTGGCGTTGTTGGCGGCGGCGGCAAGCGCGTCGATTTTGAACAGATAGTCGAATTTATGGACGCCAACAAAGCTTGCCGACTTGAGGAGATACGGCGCGCGAATGGGTTTCGGACCGAAACGCAGATGGGAGATCGTATAAGAGCCGGACTTCTTGGAATCGTAGACGAAATAACCCTGCGCATACCGGCCGGGCTCCGACGCCAGGATCTTCGACGAGTTCTTGTTTGCCCCGACCGTCCCGTCGGCGCCGAGTCCATAAAACAGCGCGCGCACCGTGTCCGGAGGCTCGATGTCGAAGCTGCGATCGACGGACAGGCTGGTATTCGAGACGTCGTCGGTGATCCCGACGGTGAAGCCGTGCCTCGGCTCCCGCTTCTTCAGCTCGTCGAATACCGCCTTCGCCATCGCCGGATCGAAATCTTTGGACGAGAGACCGTAACGGCCACCGATGACCGTCGGCATCGTCGCCAGCTTCCCGGCGGTAGCGGCTCGGGCATAGGTCGAGAGCACGTCGACGCAAAGCGGCTCGCCCGGTGCCCCAACTTCCTTGGTGCGATCCAGCACGGCGACTGCCTTCGCGCTCTTGGGCATGGCCGCAAGAAATGCGTCGCCGTCCCACGGCCGATACAGCGCGACTTGCAGCACGCCAACCTTCTCCCCCGCATTCGCCGACAGCCAAGCGGCAGTTTCTTCGAGGACTTCGACGGCGGAGCCGATGGCGACGACGACGCGCTCGGCTTGCGGGTGGCCGGCGTAACGGAACAGCTGATATTTGCGGCCGGTCAGCGCACCCAATCGATCCATTGCCTTCTGCACGATCCCGGGCACTTTCGCGTAAAATGGGTTAACCGTCTCGCGCGCCTGGAAAAAGGTGTCGGGATTGTGCGCCGTCCCGCGCAGCACGGGATGTTCAGGCGACAATGCGCGGGCGCGATGAGCGCGCACCAGATCCTGGTCGATCATCGCCCGGATCTGCTCGTCTGGAATGAGCGTCATCGTATTTTCTTCGTGCGACGTGCGGAAGCCATCGAAGAAGAAGATGACCGGCACGCGCGCTTCCAGCGTCGCCGCCTGTGCAACGAGGGCGAGATCGTGCGCTTCCTGGACCGAAGCAGCCGCGAGCATCGCGAATCCCGTCATCCGGGCGCTCATCACGTCGGAATGGTCGCCAAAAATTGAAAGCGCCTGGGTTGCGACCGACCGCGCGGCTACATGGAAAACGCAGGACGTAAGCTCTCCTGCGATCTTGTACATGTTGGGCAGCATCAGCAGGAAACCCTGCGAAGCCGTGAATGTCGTCGTCAGCGCGCCGCTTTGCAGAGCACCATGGACGGCACCCGCGGCGCCGCTTTCGGCCTGCATCTGTTGAATGACCGGAACTGCGCCAAAGATGTTCTTGATCCCTTGCGCCGCCCAGGCATCGGCCAGCTCGGCCATGACCGATGACGGCGAAATCGGGTAGATCGCGCAGACTTCATTGACGCGGTACGCGATATGAGCGGCAGCGGTGTTGCCGTCCATGACGGCAGTTTGTGGTGTCATGTGCTGCGCACTCCTTGCGTGAGCGCCGTCTGTCAGGCGCGGACCTTGAATTTCGACGGCATCGTCGGCTCGCCGATCAGTCCAGGGGCGGCCTCGACTGTAGATTCGGGGATCATCTCGATCGCATGGCACGGGCACTGCTCGAAGCAAACGGCGCAGCCCGTGCAGAGGTCGTAGTCGACGCGGTAGAACCGACCCGGGCCGAGCTTCACGATCGCCTGCTCCGGACAGGCGGCGTAACAGTTGTCGCACTCGAAGCAGTTGCCGCAGGACAAGCAGCGGCTCGCTTCGTAGCGGGCCTCGGGCTCGGTCAGGCCGAGTGCGACTTCCTCAAACCCCTTGCGCCGCGTGACCGGCACTTCCGGGGCTTCCTGACGCGCCGCATCGAGGAAGACCGGCAGGTTGAGCGATTCGAAGGGCACGATCGGGTGCTTTGGCGGCTTGACGTAAATCTCGCCTCGGAGGAAGGCGTCGATGTTGCGCGCGGCCTTCTTTCCGTGACCGACGGCCGTGGTCATCGTGCGCGCGCCGCCGATCAGATCGCCGCCGGCGAAGATGCCCGGATGTCCGGTGCTCATGGCTGCATCGACTTCGACCACGTCACCGCGGCCGATCCG
>JAFAHL010000011.1 GCA_019237215.1 Hyphomicrobiales bacterium
AGTAAGTTGGCGGTCCGCGGCGGGGAATGCAACCGGATCACGTATTATCGCAACCGCACGCTCATCGCAGTATCGCCATCGGCGATCGCAGCCGTGAGCCAGGCGCCGCCTGCAAACAGCAAATCGCGGTAGGCGCGCGTCTCGGCACCGCGCAAGTGCAGGTTCGAGCTGATCAGCACGCCGCGCGGGCGCACGAGGACTGGCGGCGAAAGTGAAATCCGATGGTGCGCAAAGCTCGCAGGCGAACCCAAAGTTTCACCTCTTGGCGAGTCATTGTCTTGCGAAGACGTCGGTGCCATCGACAACCCCACCCGCCGCCTTCGGCGGTACCCTCCCCTTCGGGGAGGGATTAGACCCTCGAGGGGTAATTCGGGCTCTCGCGCGTGATGGTGACGTCGTGCACGTGGCTTTCGCGCATACCCGCACCCGAGACGCGCACGAACTCGGCCTTCTCATGCAGCTCCTTCAAGTTCTTCGCGCCCACATAGCCCATGGCCGCGCGCAAGCCGCCGCTGAGTTGGTGCAGCACGGTCGCCGCCGCGCCTTTGTACGGCACCTGGCCTTCGACGCCCTCGGGCACGAGCTTGAGCGTGTCCTTGATGTCCTGTTGGAAGTAGCGGTCGGCGGAGCCGCGCGCCATGGCGCCGACCGAGCCCATGCCGCGATAGGTCTTGTAGGAGCGGCCTTGGTAAAGAAAGACCTCACCCGGCGTCTCGTCGGTGCCGGCAAGCAGCGATCCCACCATGGCGCAGTCGGCGCCGGCGGCGAGCGCCTTGGCGAGATCGCCGGAATATTTGATGCCGCCGTCGGCGATGACCGGCGTGCCGCTCCTGCGCGCGACCTCGACCGCATCCATGATGGCGGTGAGCTGGGGTACGCCGACACCGGCGACCACGCGCGTGGTGCAGATCGAGCCTGGACCGATGCCGACCTTGATCGCGTCCGCGCCGGCGTCGATCAGCGCCTTGGCGCCCTCGCTGGTCGCGATGTTGCCGGCAACCACCTGTACCGCGTTCGACAGGCGCTTGATGCGTGTGACGGCGTCGAGCACCGAGCGCGAATGTCCGTGCGCGGTGTCCACCACCACGAGATCAACGCCCGCCGCGATCAGGCTGGAGGTGCGATCGAACCCCTTGTCGCCGACGCTGGTCGCGGCGGCGACGCGCAGGCGCCCTTGTTCATCCTTGCAGGCGTTCGGGTTGGCCACCGCCTTCTCGATGTCCTTGACCGTGATCAGGCCGACGCAGCGATACTGGTCGTCGACCACGAGCAGCTTTTCGATCCGGTGCTGATGAAGCAGGCGCTTGGCATCGGCCTGTCCGACGCCCTCGCGCACGGTGACGAGCCGTTCCTTGGTCATCAACTCGGCAACCTTCTGGCGCGGGTCGGTGGCGAATCGCACGTCGCGGTTGGTGAGAATGCCGACGAGCTTGCCAGCGCGGCCGTTGCCGCCGCCTTCCACCACCGGGATGCCTGAAATGCGGTAGTCCTGCATCAAAGCCAGCGCATCCGCGAGCGTGGCGCCGGGATCGATGGTGACGGGGTTGACCACCATGCCGGACTCGAACTTCTTGACCTGGCGAACCTGCGCGGCCTGCTCCTCGGGCTCGAGGTTGCGGTGAATCACCCCTAGCCCCCCGGCCTGCGCCATGGCGATCGCCATCTTGGCTTCGGTCACGGTGTCCATGGCCGAAGCGACGATCGGGATGTTGAGCGGGATATCGCGGGTGATGCGGGTACGGATGTCGGCGTCGGACGGCAGCAGTTCGGACAGTCCGGGCTTGAGCAGGACGTCGTCGAAAGTCAGTGCTTCGCGCAGGGTTCCGTCGGATTTCTGCTCCATTGCCAACTCCAGTGGTCCGCCTTGCGGGCCTGCTCGACGGCGCCGTCGGCGGACCGAGATGCGCCCCGTTTGCGGCGAACCGGCGCTCGCGCACGCGATGTGACGGCCCGTTTTGGGTTGGCGCTGGCCGATAGCACGGCTCGCGCGCGAATCCTAGCGATTTGGCGGCAATTCACCGAAAGAAGCAGTGTCCTCGCCGCGTCGCCTGGTCACATCGCCCTCCTTGGGCGCGAATCAGGGGCGCCAACCCGGCGGCGGCCCATGCCGTTCGATCGCATTCACCAGCTCGCGGTGCTTGCGGTCCTCGCGCTTCATATGGACCGCAATGACGGCGTGCAGCGAGGGAACCAGGAAAAAGGCGGGAAAGGTGAGCCCGAGGAGAAAGCAGGCCACGATCAGGATGACGTTGAAGATGGCCGAGAACGGTTGGCCGTTCAGCAGCAGGGCAAGCGGCGGAATGAAGACTGCGAGCAGGTAGATCATTGGCCATAACCCCTGAGCCTGATGCAGCCACTATGTGGGGCCGCGCTCGCGGCAGAACAATGCCCGGCTTGTCCGAGGCAGCGCCGATTCTGCTAACGTGCGGCATGGCCGACCTGCGCACCGCATTCGACGATCCTGCAGCCGCGATGACCGCCCACGCGCGGCGCTTCCTCCACCTGCGCCCTTGCGCAAGCGCGCCGAGGTCGCTGCGCTGACCCATGCCGGCGAAACGCATTGTACCGCTGATCGTGGCGGTCGCCCTGTTCATGGAGAACATGGACTCGACCGTCATCGCCACCTCGCTCCCGGCGATCGCCGCCGATATCGGCACGAGTCCGCTGACGCTCAAGCTCGCGGTCACCTCTTACTTGCTCTCGCTCGCGGTCTTCATCCCGGTGAGCGGCTGGACCGCCGACCGGTTCGGCGCGCGCACGGTATTTCGGGGGGCGATCGCCGTGTTTATGCTCGGCTCGATCGGTTGCGCGCTCTCGGGCTCGCTCTCGGAGTTCGTGGTCGCACGCATCGTCGAGGGCATGGGCGGGGCGATGATGACGCCGGTCGCGCGCCTCATTCTCGTGCGCAGCGTCGACCGGCGCGAGCTGATCAACGCCATGGTCTGGGTGACCCTGCCAGCACTGATCGGGCCGCTGATCGGCCCGGCGCTGGGCGGCTTCATCACCACGTTCATTTCCTGGCACTGGATTTTTCTCATCAACATCCCGATCGGGCTTGCCGGCATCGCCTTGGCGACGATTTTCATCGAGGACGTGCGGGCGCAGACGCCGGACCCGTTCGATCCGCTCGGCGCGGTGCTCGCCGGGCTGGGCATCGGCGGGCTCGCCTTCGGCGGCTCCTTGCTCGGGCTCAATTTCCTCCCGACCAGCGTGGTGCTCGCGCTCATCGTCGTGGGCGCCGGCGCCGCCTATGCCTACGTGCTGCATGCACGGCGCACCCCCGCGCCGGTGCTCGATCTGTCCCTGCTCGAGATCCCGACCATGCGCGCCGCCGTCGTCGGCGGCTTCATCTATCGCTCCGGCATCGGGGCAATGCCGTTCCTTCTTCCGCTCCTGCTTCAGCTCGGCTTCAATCTCACAGCCTTCCAATCGGGGCTGATCACGCTGTCGAACGTCGTCGGCGCCATGGGCATGAAGACGGTGATCCCGTTCATTCTCCGCCACTACGGATTCCGTCGGGTTCTGGTGGTGAATGCGCTGATCAGCGCAGCGCTGGTCGCGGCCTGTGCGACCTTTACGCCCGGCGTGTCATTCGCGTGGATCGTCGGCGTGCTGATCGTCGGCGGCTTTTTTCGTTCGCTCGAATTCACCAGTCTCAATACCATCGCCTATGCCGACGTCGACAATCGCCGCATGAGCCGCGCCACCTCGCTGGTCGCGGTCGCCCAGCAGGTCTCGATTTCGGTCGGCGTCGCCATCGGCGCGCTGGCGGTCGATCTGACGCTATGGGCGCGCGGACGCGACACCATCACGGCCGCCGACTTTCAGCCCGCCTATCTCACCATTGCCGTGATCGCCGGCTGCGCCGCACTCATCTTCGCGCGGATGCCGGCGGATGCCGGCGCGGAGCTCGCCCGCCGCAGCGTCGCGCCCGCGGCCGGCCCGACCGAGGCCAGCGATCAGCGAATGGGATGAAGCTAGTGTGGTGGATTTGAAGTTCCTAAGGAGACGCGGCGAGCTCACATAGGAACTTCAAATCCAAAAACCACACTAGACTCATAAGTTTGCTAGTGTCCCTTAGATTCCGAAGTTCGCACGAGCGTGTGCTGCAAGGGCTTGCGAACTTCGGAATCGGGACACTAGCCGCGAAATCCCGTTGCCAGCAGATAAAGCTCCGCCGAATCCGGCCGGCTCGCGGCCGGCTTCACGTGCCTCACCTGGGAGAAATCGCGCTTGAGCGCCGCGAGCAGCATCGCCTCGGTGCCGCCTTGCAGCACCTTGCAGAGAAACGCGCCGCCGTGGGCAAGCGTTTCGCGCGCGAAGTCGACCGCGGCTTCCGCGAGCGCCATGATCTTGAGATGGTCGGTCCGGCGGTGGCCGGTCGCATTCGCCGCCATGTCGGAGAGCACAACGTCGGCGGGAGCGCCGAGCAGGGCCTTGATCGCATCGGGTGCGCGCGGATCGAGAAAGTCGCACTGAATGAATTCGACCCCCGCTATCGGCGCCATCTCGAGGCGATCGATCGCCACGACTTTTCCCCTCCCCTGCACGCTGTGCCCCCTCCCCTGCACGCTGTTCCCGCTCCCCTGCACGCTGCCGACGCGCTGCGCCGCGACCTGGCTCCAGCCGCCGGGCGCGGCGCCGAGATCGACCACCCGCGCGCCTGGCTTGAGCAGATGGTGCTTGTCGTCGATCTCGATCAGTTTGAAGGCGGCGCGGGAGGGAAAACCCTCGCGCTTGGCACGCGCCACGTAAGGGTCGTTGAGTTGTCGTTCGAGCCAACGCTTGGACGCCGGCGACCGGCCGCCACCCGATTTGACGCGGACCTTGAGCGGGCGCTTGCTCGGCTTCGAACTCATTTTGATCCGACTTTCCGCTCGGACACAGCGCGGCCAAGTCAGGGCGCCGGCCCCTCGCCGCCCCACACCCCATCCTCGCGCATCATCTGCACCAGCATGCCTTCGCGCAGCCCGCGGTCGGCCACCCGCAGCCGCTGACAGGGGAAGGCGCGGCGGATGGCGTCGAGAATGGCGCAACCGGCAAGCACGAGGTCGGCCCGCTCGGCGCCGATACAAGCATTGGCCACGCGATCTTCGTAACTCCAGGCCAGCAGACGCTCGATCACGCGCGTGACTTCATCATCGACCATCCAGCAGCCGTCGACGCGGCGACGCTCGTAGCGTCGCAGTTCGAGATGGACCCCGGCGATCGTCGTTACCGTGCCAGAGGTGCCGAGCAGGTGGATGTGGCCGTCGCCAAGCCCGCCATGCTCGGCCACGAAACCGTCGACCAAGGCCGCGACCTCCGCAATCATCGCGGCGTAGATTTCGCGCGTAACTTGGTGTCCGCCGTGGCGCTCCGCGAGCGTGACCACCCCGACGGGGAGCGACGCCCAGGCCCTGATCTTCGGCAGTGGCGGCCCGTGCCGGCTCGGGGGCGAGCGGTCGAGGCACACGAGCTCCGAGGAGCCGCCGCCGATGTCGAACAGGACCACGCCGTCGGCGTGCGGATCGATCAACGGCGTGCAGCCGGTGGCCGCCAGCGTCGCTTCGGTCTCACGATCGATGACTTCGAGCTCGAGGCCAACCTCGTCGGCGATGCGGGCGCGGAATTCGGCCCCGTTCGCCGCAGCGCGACATGCCTCGGTCGCGATCAGCCGCGCGCGCGTGACGCCGCGATTGCGCATCTTGTCGCGGCAGATCGCGAGCGCTGCGACCGCGCGATCGATCGCCGCGTCGCTGATGCGGCCGGACGTCGACACGCCCTCGCCCAGGCGGATGATGCGCGAGAACGCGTCGATAACGCGGAAGCTGTCACCGATCGGGCGGGCGACCAGGAGCCGGCAATTGTTGGTCCCGAGATCGAGCGCGGCATAGGTCGGAGCGGAGCGATGGACGCCGCGCTGGGCGCCGTCATGACGCGGAATTCCATAGGGTGAGCGCCGACCCCACCGGGCTCGCTGCTGCTGCTGCGCCCGGTCACGCACAGGGTCGAGGCCGCCGGCTGCCCGGCCCTCGTCCTTCATCAAAACCCTTCCCGCCGCGCCGAAGCCTTGCCTAGCTCAACGGCAGCGGCCGTGTCCCAAGCTCAGATCGCAACGAGTGTAACACGGGGGTGGCTCGCGCAACAGGTGCGCGTTGAGCGCATGGCGTGGTCGGATGTCCTTGTCGAAGGGATCGGCGTCCTTTATCTCAAATTCGCGCCGCCCGACCGGCCCCCTCGTGCCGAAGGGCGCACATAATCCGTGGAGCCACCGCCTGCGGCCAACCGGCTTGGAGGCGATCTATTGATCAAGGCTTTGATTGATGAATCTGCAAAACGACCCGCAAAGCTTCGCGCTGATGAAATTCGGCATCGGGCAGCCGGTGCCGCGCAGCGAGGATCCGATGCTGGTGCGGGGCGAGGGCTGCTACACCGACGACGTCAAGCTTGCGGGCGAGGCCTATGCGGTGATGGTCCGCAGCCGCGTTCCTCACGGCATAATCAAGCGCATCGACACATCCGCCGCGCGCAAGATGCCCGGCGTGCTCGGGGTCTATACCGGCGCCGATCTCGTCGGCTACGGCCCGCTCAAGTGCATCGTGCCGTTCAAGAACCGCGACGGCACGCCCATGAGACAGCCGCCGCGGCCCGCGCTACCGAGCGACAAAGTGCGCTTCGTCGGCGATCCCATCGCCTTCGTCGTCGCCGAAACGCTGCTGCAGGCGAAAGACGCCGCCGAGGCGGTCGAGGTCGAGATCGAGTCCTTGCCCGCCGTGATCCGGCCGCAGGAGGCCGCGCGTCCCGGCGCGCCGCTCATTCATGACGAAGCCCCCGGCAATGTCGCGCTCGACTATCATTATGGCGACAGCGAGCAGGTCACGGCCGCCTTCGCCAAAGCCGCCCACATCACCCGGCTCGAGCTCGTGAACAGCCGCGTGGTCGTCAACACGATGGAGCCGCGCGCGGCGATCGGCGTCTACGACGCCGCCAGCGGACGCTTCACGCTGCATGCCCCATCCCAAGGCGTGTTCGGCTTGCGCAGCCATATGGCCGATATTCTCAAGGTCGAGCCCAAGCAGCTTCGCATGTTGACCGGCCATGTCGGCGGCTCATTCGGCATGAAGTCGGGGCCGTTTCCCGAATACATCTGCGTGCTGCACGCGGCGCGTGCGCTCGGCCGCCCGGTGAAATGGACCGACGAGCGCTCGGGGAGCTTCATCTCCGATAGCCACGGCCGCGATCACGAGCTCACGGCCGAGCTCGCACTCGACGCCGACGGCACCTTCCTGGCGGTGCGCATCACTAACTTCGGCAATATGGGCGGGTACCTCTCGCACGTGGCTCCGATGCCGTCGACCCTCAACATCGTGAAGAACGTGCAGAACGTCTACCGCACGCCGTTGATCGAGGTCTCGACCAAGTGCGTATTTACCAACACCTCGCACGTCTCCGCCTATCGCGGCGCCGGCCGGCCCGAGGGCAACTACTACATGGAGCGGCTGGTCGACGCGGCGGCCGCCGAGATGGGGATCGATCGCCTCGCGCTGCGCCGGCGCAACCAGATCAAGCCGCGCGAGATTCCCATCAAGATGGCGTCGGGAAGCAACTACGACAGCGGCGACTTTCCAGGCCTACTCAAGCACGCGCTCGAGGCCGCCGACGTCAAGGGCTTCGCGCGCCGCAAGCGCGAGAGCCGCAAGCGCGGAAAGGCGCGCGGGCTCGGCGTGGGCAGCTTTCTCGAGGTCACGGCGCCGCCGAGCAAGGAGATGGGCGGCATCCGTTTCGAAGCCGACGGCGCCGTCACCATCATCACCGGCACGCTGGACTATGGGCAGGGTCACGCCGCGCCGTTCGCGCAGGTACTGAGCGAAAAGCTCGGCGTTCCGTTTGAGCGCATCCGCCTCCTGCAGGCCGACAGCGACGAGCTGCTCGCCGGCGGCGGCACCGGCGGTTCGAAATCGATCATGCACAGCGGCACGGCGATCGTGGAGGCATCCGCCAAGGTGATCGAGCAGGGCAAGCAGATCGCCTCTCACGTTCTGGAAGCGTCGGCCGCCGACATCGAGTTCGCACAGGGGCGCTTCGTCATCGCCGGCACCGATCGCGCGATCGGGATCATGGAGCTCGCCGAGCGGCTGCGCGCGGGGCTCAAGCTGCCGGAAGGCATGCCGTCGACGCTCGACGTCCGCCACGTGAGCGATGGCCCCGGCGCCTCCACCTATCCCAACGGATGCCACGTCTGCGAGGTCGAACTCGATCCCGACACCGGCGTGATCGAGGTGGTGAAATACGTCTCGGTCAACGATTTCGGCACCGTCATCAACCCGCTGATCGTCGAGGGTCAGCTGCATGGCGGCGTGATCCAGGGCATCGGGCAGGCGCTCATGGAGATGACGGTCTACGATGGCGACGGGCAGCTCCTGACCGGCTCGTTCATGGACTATGCGCTCCCGCGCGCGGGCGATTCGCCCGAGGTCGCCGTCGTCAATCATCCGGTGCCGACGAAAACCAACGTGCTCGGCGTCAAGGGCTGCGGCGAAGCCGGCTGCGCCGGCTCGCTCACTGCGGTCATGAATGCGATCGTAAATGCGCTGTCCGAATTCGGCATCCGCCACATGGACATGCCGGCGACGCCGTACCGCGTCTGGCGCGCCATCCAGGATGCCCGCGCCGCGCACGCGGCCTGATCGGCCTCGCCGCGACTAAAAACAACAATGGCCCAAGCTGCCGAGCTTCTCACCCCCGCCCGCGCGAGCGAGACCAAGCTTATCGCCGGCGTGTGCTTCGCCCATCTGGTGAGCCACTACTACATCCTGATACTGGCGCCGCTGTTCGCGTTCATACGCGCGGACTTCGGCGTGAGCTATACCGAGCTGAGCCTCGCGCTCACCGTCTTCAACCTGGTTTCGGCGGTGTTGCAGACGCCGGTCGGCTTCTTCATCGACCGCACCGGCGCGCGCATCAACTTGATCGGCGGCCTGCTGTTGGGCTCGGCCGCCATCGCGATCGCGGGAACGGTGCATTCGTTCTGGGTATTCATCGCGATGTTCGCCGTCATGGGCCTCGCCAATACGGTCTACCATCCCGCCGATTACACCTTGCTGTCCGAGCGCGTCTCGCCGCGGCGCATGACCCAGGTGTTCTCGTTCCACACCTGCTCCGGCATGATCGGTTCGGCCATCGCGCCGGTGACGCTGCTGTTCATGCAGAGCGCGGTGGGATGGCGCGGCGCTTTTCTCTGCTCGGCGCTGCTCGGCGTCGTCGCTGCGCTCTTTCTGGTAGCGCAGGGGGAGGCGCCGATCGTGCATCCGGCGCATCCGTCGAAGCCACGCAGCGCAGCGGCGGCGAGCGCGCCCAGCGACGGCTGGCAGCTTCTGCTGTCGCCGCCGATCCTGCTCAACCTCCTGTTCTTCGTGGTGCTCTCGATGGTCGGCGGCGGCCTCAACCAATATCTGGTGGTCGGGCTCGGCGCGCTCTACGGAACGCCGCCCGCGCTCGCCAATACCGCGCTCACCGGACTTCTGACCATGAGCGCCATCGGGGTCTTGCTCGGCGGAGCGCTCGCCAGCCGCACCGTACGGCACAACCTCGTGGCGTGCGCGGGATTGGTGGTGACGGGCAGCGCCAGCACGTTCATCGCCTTCGTCGATCCGGGTGCCCTGCTCTTGGTCCTGATCGCGTCGCTGAGCGGTTTCGCCAGCGGCATGACCATGCCGTCGCGCGATATGATCGTGCGCTCGGTCACCCCGGCGGGCTCGTTCGGCAAGGTGTTCGGCTTCGTCACCACCGGCTTTCATATCGGCGGCATGGTGGCACCCTTGATCTTCGCGCAGTTCCTCGATCATGGGTACCCGCGCGGGGTATTTCTCTACGTCGCCGCCTGTGCGCTGGTGGCGATTGCCACCGTGGCATTCGGCATGTCGGGCCGGCGCACGGCGTGAGCGGTGCCCGCGCTGTTGCGGCTTGGAAAGGCGCGCAAGATGTCCTAGATGTGTCGGCGCCGTGTGGGCGTTCGAGCCCCGCACCGACCGGGACAAGGAAACGAGCCGACGGGACGCACTCGACAATAGCTTTCCCGATTGGGGGATAGTTCAATGGTAGAACAGCGGACTCTGACTCCGTTAATCTAGGTTCGAATCCTAGTCCCCCAGCCAGAATTAACATATTGATATAGCGAAATAATTCCACACGTTCCTGGCTTCAGACGGGTCGCTCTCATGTTGCATGTGTCGCAAGAAAATACTATTTAGAATCAATGAGCACAATTGACTTGCGGCCAGTGCACGCAACATGCTCGCGACATATGAGCACCGATTCGAACGAAGTGGACGCGGAATTTCTCGCCTGGGCGAAGGCGAACGCGTGCGGTCACGAGACAATGGCGAAGGCACTCGCCGACACCGAACGCTTGTGCCGCCGGCCTCGCCGCCTCCTCGCCGAATATCGGGACGCGTGGATTCGGGCTATCGTGCGCGCCAACAAGAAGAGATGGTATGGCATCCTCGACGCCAGGGATTTTCTTGGCGTATCGGAGCGCACCATCTGGCGCGCGCTCGCGCCCGCGCCTGCTGCGCCAGAGCTAGACCAGGAACGGATGCTCGAAATTTTCGCCACCAACATCCGAATTGCAGAGGAAAGCGGCAACCGACGGGCGGCGGAATTTTTGCGCCGTCAATTGAGAAGGTTTGAGACGCGCGACCGGATCTGACTGACACCGCCACTTTTTGAACACGGTTCGTGTCAGCTAGACGCCGGGAAAATCGTGCTTAGTGTAAGTGCCCGACATTCGTCGGAGCACGCCATGCCCACACACGATGAGACGCCGCTCGCCGACGATCTTCTTCACGGCGTGAGGGAGATTGCCGCATACATCGGCAAGAACGAGCGGCAGACTAATTGGCAAATCCGCCAAGGAAACCTTCCGGTCACGCGGCTGGGCCGATTAATTATCGGCTCAAAAAGCCGGTTGCGTGATCACTTGATTCCGAAATGACAAACCCGACTCGCCGTAAAGCGGGCCGGGCCTTGTCTGTCTGAATGCACCTCGGCGTTGGCAAGACGCCGCCGCATCCGAAAGGAGAGATGCGATGTCGAATATCAAAACGCATCCAGATAGGGCCCGATTGCCGCCGCCTTGCTCGCCTGAATGCCTGGCGAAACGCCGCCGCCAGCACAAAGCGACGCGGCCGCAGCTACTTAGCCGCGCCCAGCTTGATGGCCGTACGAGCGCGGCGAAAGCGTTCGATAAGCTTGTCGCTGATATCGAGGCCGATCTCGGCGGGCGCGATCATTTGAGCACCATCGAGCGCGCCCTGATCGAGGCGTTCGCCGGGGCCGCCGTCACCTTGCACCATCTCAACACCCAGTTGGCACTCGGCCAGCAGATCGATCTTTCCCAATACGCGCAGGTTGTCTCGGCGATGGTGCGCGTTGCGTCACGACTTGGCCTGCAAAGGCGGTCGCGTGATGTGACGCCGACGCTATCAGAATATCTTGCTCAACTTCAGGAGGCTGAGGCCAACAAGGGGGCCACGGAGGTCAACGATGGCCTCGACGGCTGAAGACTGCTGGCGATACAATCTGCTCGCCGAGCGCATCAATGAGTTGGGTGCGATCTGGTCCGCAGCGTGTCGTGCCGATCCCGAATTTCGCTCGACGTGGCGCGTGTGCGAGAAACTTCAGCAAGCCGGCTCGTTCCTGACTAGCTGGCATCTCGGCATGGCCACGCAATGCTGCGAGGAAGCCGAGCGCCTGTTCCTTACTGAGCGCCGTTGGCTCCAGGAACGTCGCTCGCCTCCCTTCAACCGTCTTGAGGCCCGCCTTCACCATGCGTTTGGCACGCCAATCGTTTGGCACAACGGTGCCGAAGGCCACGTCGGCATGACTGACGAATTGAAGGCGGCTTGGGATGCTCTCGAAGACTTCGAATACGAGCGGGCCGAGCGCTTAGCTGTGAGAGCGGAGCGCAAGGCGCGCGCTATCGTTCTCAAGGCCGAGCGTGCCGCTCGCCGTTCTCAAGTTGAGGTTAGCCGATGACGATGACGCCCAATATCACCCTTCACGCCGCCATGGCCGACCCGAAGCTGTTCGGCACCGTGTTCGGCTCGGCGTCGTTTTGGCCCTGGAAGACCATTGCCAAGCTGATCGACGGCATCCCGCTCACCGAGCCGCGCGAGGTCGAGTTGTTGAAGGGATGCACCGGCCGCACGGCGTTGCCGACCGAGCCGGTGCGGCGCTTGATCATGTTGGCCGGTCGCCGCGCTGGCAAAGATAGGTTTTTCAGCGCTGCCGCGGTGTGGCGTGCTGCGCTCTGCACTGACTGGCGGCAACACCAAAGCGCGGGCGAGGGCGCGGTTGTCATCCTGCTCGGCGCCGACAAGAAGCAAGCCAACATCTTGCGGAAATACTGCGAAGGTCTGCTGCGGACCCCGTTGTTGGCGGCTGAGGTTGTGCGCTCGACCGGCGAGGTGACCGAGTTCAGGAACGGCGCCAGCCTCGAGATTGCCACGAACGACGCCCGCCTCGTGCGCGGCCGCTCGGCCATTGCTGTGCTCGGCTCTGAGTGCTGCCACTGGAAAACCGACGAGCACGCGGCCTCGAGTGACGAGGAAGTTGTCGGTGCCGCCGAGCCCAGCATGGCGATGTGCCCTGACGGTGGGCTGTTGCTGCTCGGTTCGAGCGTGCACCGCAAACGCGGTTACATGTTCAGAAAGTGGAAGGAGCTCTACGGCAATGACGAGAGCGAGAGCATCTGTTGGTTCGCGCCGTCGTCAGTGATGAACCCGAAGTTGCCCGTGCATGTTGTCGACCGCGCGCTGGCCGAGGACGTGCACAAGGCCCGTGCTGAATATCTCAACATTTGGCGCGAGGACCTCGCCGAGTTTCTGCCGATCGACGTGGTCGAGAGCTGCACCGACTGGGACGTGCACGAGCACGCGCCCAAACCGGACACCAAGTACGTGGCTTATGTTGATGCTGCGAGCGGCACCGGGAAGGACTCATACGCGCTCGCCATTGCCCACATCGAGCCGGACGGCAGCGTGTGGATCGACGTTGTGCGCGAGCGCAAGCCGCGTTTCGTGCCGGCGCAGGTCATCGCTGAATATTCTGAACTTCTGGCGACCTATCACGTCACCGAAGTCCACAGCGACAACTATGCGGCGGGCTTCCATTCGAGCGAATGGAGCAACCATCCTACCCCGTTCCTCCCGTGCAAGGACTCAACGTCCGACAACTATCTGGGCGCTCTGCCGGTGTTGCTTGCGCGGCGTGCCCACCTGCTCGACAACACGACGTTGCGCAATCAACTGACCAGCTTGGAGCGCACCGTCGGCGCTGGTGACAAGGAAACGGTGACGCATCCGAAGCACGCCAACGCGCACGATGACGTGGCCGCTGCTGTTTGCGGCGCGATCATGACGGCGTTGCAGGCGGCGAAGCGTGCCGCGCTTGAGCCGAAGATCGTTGTGCCGTTCTTCGCGGGCACGCCGAGAAATATTCCGGGTGGAAGTGCGTATCAGTACGAGCCGGTGGCGGGACCGATCGTGCCGTCTGCCGCTCCGCTGCCTGCTGCATCGCCTCCGCCGGACAAGCCGCCAGCGGAATACACGCCCGAAGAACGTGAATGGAACCGTCAGCGCATCAACAACGACAAGTCAATCGAATATCGCATCATGGGCACGCGCCCTCGTGAGCCGTGGCGCGACTACGTCAATACTGATGGCAGCATTCGCTCGAGGCCGCGCGGCCGTTGGGACATTTGAGGTTGTCGATGCCTTACTTCGATGAACGCACCCTTCTCGCCTCTCTGCGCGGCTTTGCCGGGGCCGCTGTCATCTTGCAGCATTTGAACACGCAGCTGGTGCTCGGCCAGCCGATTGATCTTTCCCAGCACGCGCAGGCGGTGAGCGCCATGGTGCGCGTGGCGTCGAGGCTCGGTTTGCAGCGAAGGGCGCGCGACGTGCTCGCGCGCAACCCTGCCGCAGCTGCTTACGTGCCGCGAGCTCGACGGCCGCACTAGCGCGACCAATGCATTCGATCGCCTTGTCGCCGATATCGAAAGTGATCTCGGTGGCCCCGATCGGCTGAGCGCCATCGAGCGCGCCTTGGTCGAGGGCCTTGCCGGGTGCCGGGGCCGCCGTCACCTTGCAGCATTTGAACACGCAGCTGGCGCTCGGCCAGCCGATTGATCTTTCCCAGCACGCGCAGGCGGTGAGCGCCATGATGTGCGTGGCGTCGAGGCTAGTAGATGCCGACCTGACGCCACGCATCCCCCAGGCTCGCACCGTAGCTCATCAGCCCGCCGACTTCGGCATCTGGGTGGTCTTGATCTATTGCCAGAACCGCGTGGCGTGCAGCCAACTGGACCCATTGGACACGCCGGTCGCCGAAGAAGCCGGTGCCACCGACGAAGAGGACGTCGGGTCGTTCGCTCCCAAGTGTCGCGAATGCGGCATCGATCTCGCGGATGGTGCTGGCGTTGCATACCTGGATTTGCAGCCCCATGGCGCGAGCGGCTGCTTCCACATCTCGCAATGTAGAGTCGGTGGCCGTAGTATTGGTCGGATCGACGAGCACGGCAAATAACGAGCGGCCCCGAGCACCAGCTCACGCCCGCCACCGGCGGTCGGCGGGTCACACCTTCAAAACCCTCAAAACCCGTATCAAGGTAGTTTTGAGGGTTTTGAAGGTTTTAAAAGAGGTTCACAGGACATCATAGCACGCTCCTCGGGTTGGCCGCGTAGGTAGTCGTAGGGCGCCCTCCTCGTTCCGAGGTAGCAGCGCTTGATGCCGCGAGATAGTTGAGCTCGACTAGCAAGTCGAGTCCCGCCTGCAGCTGTTCACGATCAGTGAGACCCGACCAATCATGTTGATGCACCTCGCGCGCCGTAAAACCGTCCTGGAGTTCTCCTTCACGCACCTTGGTCAAGATGGCTTGCGCAGCCGTTCGTTCAGGCTCACTTGATGCTCCGTACAGACGACTAGCATGGGTCTCGAGATATTTGCTAAACGCAAGCGCTTTGCGCATGGCCTGCTGTGAAATTTCGTCTTGGCCATTGTCGACCAAATAGTTAATGAGCGCGAGCGCCGGTACCAGCTTTCTATATTTTGCGAGGTGACCTTCAAGCGCGGGCGCCATTTCGCCCGACCGCAATCGTCTTTCAAGATCGCTGCGCCAATTCAAGAAGTCATCATGCGCTGCGGCGCTTAGGCGAAAAAACGGAACGCTATCAGAGGGCCCCCTACGTGCCCCCAATGCGATCGCCCCCCTGGTGTCCAGGTTGCTAAGCCGGTCGAAAACTTTCCACGCGTCTTCGCGCGCACGGCTGTCCGGATTTCGGTCCACATCTTTCCAGTCGGGGTGGGTGTCTGGCCAGGCCATCAACCCAAATCTTTGCAAAAGGCCATCGCCGCCGGTGTCGTTGGTATTGACACGTTTCACATATTCCGCGATCCGCGCAGGCTGAGAATTCCCGAGGACGGAAATGCAAACCGCCCCGATGTGACGCGTCCCGCGGGTGATCCGGTCGAATGTGTAGGGCTGAGTTCCGCTCCAGCCCGTCAGAAAAAATCCGCGCGCAACGGCCTGGTCATGGCGGTCAAGGTGCCTCAGTAGCGAAACTAGTTCGTCCCGCTCTACGAGGATCCCGGTTGGATTGTTTGCGATCAACTCAGCAAGCGCCTGGTAGGTTGTATCGTTTGTGTGGTATCGCACTGGCACTGGCTCCTGTGGTTGCTTGCCGAGCTCGAGATCGATTTTTCCGATGTGCTTTTCGCCTTGCAGCGTCTTTTTGAGTCTCTCCCTCGCCAGAGCAGTCGCGACCTGCTTGCGCAACCTAAATGCATCAAGCCCGGCCGCAAAAGCCTGCCGAGCAATTTCAGTGTTTCTGGTAGCCTCAGCCTCGAGGCGGTGGATCGGCCGAAGCGCCTCGTTCATCGCCGGTGACTTCAGCATGCCAGGGGGGCCGATGAACGCGCCCCAAACGTTCGGGATTTCAAGCCAGTCGGTTTTCATCTGTGGTTTGATGCCGATCTTGCGACCGACAACGGCACCGAGCGCTGTCATCACAGTGATCGCCGGATAGTCCGGAGGACATTGCAGCCTGGTTGCAATATCGTTGATCCAGGGCGCTAGCCGGACAGGCATGAAATCCAGCGCAAACGAGGCGACAGGCGGCAGGTCGTTCGGTATCGGTTTTGGTGTAGGCCAGTCTTTGTTACTGGCGCGGTTATTCGCTACGATTCTACGCACGGGGTTACTTGCCAAATGAGATATTCGCAATTGCCGCAACCATAGGCGGAAGCGCCGGTTTCAGGCGTCCGAACGATTCGCGCTCAGCCAAAAAATTTCTGATGTGCTTGCCGGCAGAGACGCATTGCCCCCGCAGTGCTTCCCCATTGATTCGATGCGACTTGCGTAGGCCACGGGCCGTGGGCCGTAACGGTCCGGATGGCAACAGTCGCCCCCGCTGCAGTAAAGCAGGCGCGCAGACCAGAAAAGTGACGTGATAAAGGTAGACTCAGCCTGTGACATGGTAGACCTGCTCCATGTTGCGGGTTAGCGACGGGCAAGAGCTTGGCCCTCTTGTCCGTCGCGCCTTATTTTGGTACACCTAAAATGTGCGCAAGTCAATATCGGTAATACCGAAAAAACGTGGCCGCCCGGCCACAGGTCGGGATCCAGTTATCCCCGTTCGCTTGCCCCCGAAGATGATCGAGCAAATTGAAGAGTTGGCCGCCCGTCGAAAGACGAGCCGATCTCAGGTCATCCGCGAATTCCTTCGAAAAGCGCTAGTGAAGCGGTCAAAATGAGGGCCTTCAAATAGCGCGCAGCTGGCGCTCGGCCAGCCGATTGTGATCTTTCCCACCACGCGCAGGCGGTGAGCGCCATGGTGCACGTGGGGTCAAGGCTCGGTTTGCAGCGAAGGGCGCGCGACGTGCTCGTACGACCACCCAGCCGCAGCTGCTTACGTGCCGCGAGCTCGACGGCCGCATTAGCGCGGTTAAGGCATTCGATCGACTAGGCTTTCGGGTTGGCAACCCGTCGGCAACTGGGCCAGGGGCGAATTTTCCAGCATCCCTGTTACCCGTAGGCGTTATCCGACGACGAGCAGAAGAATCGCGACGCGCAGTTTGCGCCGAAAAATGGCCAGAGCCCACGCCGAGCAGGTGGCCGATCCACCGCGATCAAGACAGTTCCGTTACGAAAAATGTTCTCGGGCAGGCCAGGCTTTACCGATCAACAACCATTTCCGTGTAGTGCTCGGCTTGCGTCGCACTACCCTGTCCGACGTACATGCCGTGCAGCCCCGGCCGCCTCATCACCGGCCGGGGCGCTATCATTGGACTCGACTCTCACGCGCCGGGGCTCGATCTATCCGCCATGTCGTTGCACCCTTTGGCGGCCGAGTTCATCGCGCCATGCCTCCCAAGCAAAACCGATAAGCTGCCATCGGGCAGCGGATGGCTGCATGAGATCAAGCACGACGGCTTCCGCATCATCGCGCGCAAGAGGTTGGCACGCTTGCGCTCGCGCTCCCGCCTGATCGATGGCGAGGCCGTTGCAGCCCTAAAGAAAATCCCGCCGGGCTGGGGACGCGGCGGG
>JAFAHL010000033.1 GCA_019237215.1 Hyphomicrobiales bacterium
CGCCCCACCGGCGGCGGCGAGAACGACGCCAAGCCAGCGAATGGCGTCGCCGTCGAGGGTCCAGAAATCCTTTCGATCCGTGTAGGCCGGCAGATAGGCGAGCAAAATTCCGATCACGCCGAAGGCCGCGAGCACCCAGCGGTTGCCACGGTCCTCGCGCTCGCCGGGACTGAGATTTCCGCCGCTGAACAGCGCGACACCCGTCAGCAGGAAGCCCACGATCACGAGCGCGATGAGCGGCGGGTGGGAGAAAAAGGCCGCAAAGGAGCCCCAGCCGAGGATCGCGAGCCCGAGATAGGCAAGCGTCGCCACCACGGTGATGAATGCCACTCTGGGCGTGGGCGTCATGGCCGCCTCGCTTGCACGATCTCTTCCTTATGCGATCGCAGGGAGCGGCGGAATGGCCACTCCTGACGCCGTGCAGATGTTAATGCTATGCACTCGTCGCATGACGGCGCGACGTCGCGCAGGGCGATGTGGGTATGCTCCAGTCCTCCAGCCGCCCTGATCTATGCAAGCGAGCGTTTCACGCGGCGTGCTTTTGGGTGCGGCCGAGCGTTTCGGCGCGTATCCCGCGCTGCTCGAAATACCGCCGCAGCGAATCGACCGCGCCGGAACGCTGGGCGAGGGCGACATAGGTGTCCGGCCGGATCAGATAGAGCGCGTCTTGCGCGAAGCCCGCCTTCCCGTATTCCGGCCGCCACGCGAATACGTAAAGCGGGAGGCCGCGCTCCTGGCACCAGGTTTTGAGTTCAGGACTCGCGGCGCCATAGATATGGACCTGCCAAATCATTGCCTTCAGGGGCTCATAATTGTCGACATCGCTGGCGATGACCCACGGCAGCCGATCGCCGCCATGAACGGCGCCAGCCCGTCCCTCGTTGAGGGCGCAATGGCGATAATTGATCATGATCTGAGATACCGTCCGGAACACGAATTCACGAAAGGCGCCGAATTTCACCAGTACCGGGAATATCGTCGGCGCGAGTCGCGTGCGGATGACGTCGGCGATCTTTCCCTCGGCCGTGACAAGCATGAACACCCGGTCCGTGGTCTTGACCAGGCGGCGCGCGAAAGCGATGCGCTCGGCTTCGTAGCTGTCCAGCAGCGCGTCGGGCGCGCAACCCGCAAGCACCGTCTGCAGTTTCCAGGCGAGATTGATCGCATCGCCGATGCCGGTGTTCATACCCTGTCCGCCGGCGGGACTATGGATGTGCGCGGCGTCGCCGAGCAGGAAGGCGTGGCCTTTCCGGAAGTGCTTCGTCACGCGATGGTGGACGCGATAGGTCGAGAACCAGTTGACCCTCTCGATTTCGATCTTGAGGTTGTCGATGATTCGCCCGCTGACATCTTCGAACTTGAGTGTATCGGCATGCCTGGCGCGTTCGCCCCGCACCGTGCCGATCAGCCGCGCACGCCCTTTTCCGGCCAGCGGAAACACAGCGAGGAAGTCGGCCTCCTCGAGATCGACATGGAGTTCACCGTCGACCGCTGGGCCGGAGGCTTGGACATCCGCCACGTAGAACAGGTGCTCGTAGGTGCCGCCCGGATATCCCGTGCCCATCGTCTCGCGCACGATCGAGTGCGCGCCATCGCATCCGGCGATATAGGCTGCCTCGCATGTCTCTTCCTGGCCGTCGGATCGGCGCAGCCGCGCGACGACGCGGCTGCCTTCATCACGGTAGCCCAGGAGCTCGGTGCGCCGCTCGACCGTGACGCCCAGCTTTTCGAGCGTTGCAATCAATAAGCGCTCATGCTCGTCCTGCGGAAAAATTTGCAGGAAAGCGTAGGGCGTCAGATCCGAGCCGACCTCTTCGAATGAAACGCGCGCCCGGGGTTCGCCCTTGACCCAGAGCCGGACGGCCGAGACCTTGTGACCGCGCGCGACAATGAGATCGGCGAGGTCCAGCTGGCGGTAGAGTTCAAGCGTGCGCGCGTGGACGGCGAGCGCACGCGACGTCGTGCTGGGCTCGGCAGTCTTGTCGATGATGCGCAGCTTCACGCCGAGCTTGGTCAGCCAGAGCGCGAGGATGAGACCAGTGGGCCCGGCACCGACAACTAAGACATCGCTCCGCGGCATGTTTTGCTCCATTATGAGGTGTTCGCCACTGTGCGTCGCAAACGTTTCAAGATGAGGCTCGGGAACTTCCCATTGTTTTCTGCTGAACTCAACGCCACAAAATACGTGGCGTTCCCCTTCCCCGCCACGCATACCTGACACGAAGGCGGCGCAGGCCAACACGCTCTCCTTTCCTTTTCGACGTGTGGCGCTAGGTGATGAGCAGCAGAACCACGCCGCCGACGGTTACGGCCACGGCGGCTGCGAGCCGTGCATCGATGCGTTCGCGTTTCAAGAACCGAACGCTTAGCAGAAGCGTGACCAGCGGATAGGTGGCAATCAGTGGCGAGACGAGCGAGACAGGCCCGCGGCCGAGAGCGCTATACATCGAAAGAACGGCGCAGCCGTTACACAGCCCAACGGCAGCGAACCACAGCGCGCCGCGCCGGTTGAAGCTCTGTTCGGGCGTACGGCTCGGCACGAGCGCGGCTAGGATC
>JAFAHL010000130.1 GCA_019237215.1 Hyphomicrobiales bacterium
TGGCGCAGGCCCAGCACGGCTCGGCGCCCGACATCGCCGGACAGGACCGCGCCAACCCGGCCTCGCTGATCGGTTCGGCCGCAATGCTGCTCAACTGGCTCGGCGAGCGCCGGAACGACGAGCGCTTCACGCGCGCGGCCGCGGCCATCGAGGACGCGCTCGATCGCGCGATCGCGAGCCCGCAATGGCGCACGCGCGACCTCGGCGGGCCGCTGGGGACGAAGGCGTTCGGCGAGCGCGTCGCCGCGCTGGTCGCGGAGGTGGCGAGCGCGCGCTAGCGCTTGTTCCGGTCGGCCTGATTCAGCATTCCGCACCACATGCGTCACCCGCGGGCTTGACCACGCAAGTCGGATTTATCCGACTTGCGCACCTAAAACGCCCGAAATCGGGTAGACCCGATTTCGGGTGGTCCATCATTCTTCGCAAGAATTTTTTCGAAGGGGATGGATTGCCGGGTCATAAGCGCGTTCACGCGCGTCTTCCGACGCGCTATGCCCGGCAATGACGAAATGGGTCAAGACGACCGGAATGTGGTCTAGCGCTCAGCCCCGGTGCGCGCGAAAAGGCAACGCGTCTCGCTCCAGCGCTGCGCTCAGGCCGTCTTCTTGCCGAGGCTGCGCGTGAGGATGCGCGCCAATCGCTCGCAGAACATCCGCGCATCCGCCGGGCGGTCGCCGTCGAGCACGCGCGCTTCATCGAAGAGGAGGTGGGCGGCATCCCGCTTGAAGGCCAAATCGTCATCGCTCAACGCAGCGAGCGCCACGACGATGTCGTGCCGCGGGTTGATCTCCAAGATCGGCTTCGCCGTGCTCTTGATCCGCCCCGCGCCGGCGAGCAGCTTCTCCAACTGCCGGTCGGGGCCGTATTCGGGAGCGACCAGGCAGACCGCGCTGTCGGTCAGCCGGTCCGAGGCGCGAACGTCCGACACCGCCTCGCCCAGCGTGTCCTTGATCAAAGCCAGAAAATCCGCAACCGCCTTATCGGTTTCGGGAGCGCCTTCTTGCTTGGCGTCGACGCGCGGGATGAGCGCCAAATCCGCCGCCCCTTGCGTGACCGATTTGAGCGGCATGCCGTCAAAGGAAGGGGCTGAAGTCACCCAGAAGCTGTCGATCGGATCGGCCAGCAGTAGCACCTCGACGCCGCGCGCGCGGAAACCCTCCAGATGCGGCGAAGCCTCGAGGCGAGCGAGGTCGTCGCCCACCAGGTAGTAAATGGCGGTCTGGTTGTCTTTGAGCGACGCGATGTAGTCTTTGAGACTTCGCCATGATCCCGCCGAGCTCGTGGTCTTGAAGCGGCACAGCGCAAGCAGCGCGTCGCGGCGCTCGAAATCGCCGTAGATTCCTTCCTTCAGCACGGCGCCGAAATTGTCCCAGATCTTGGCGTAGGTCTCGGGCTCCTTCTCCGCGAGCTTGTCGAGATCGCCCAGCACGCGGCTGGTCATGCCCTTTCGGATCGCGGTGAGGATGGGACTTTCCTGGATCATCTCGCGCGAGATGTTGAGCGGCAGGTCGGCCGAGTCCACGAGCCCGCACACGAAGCGCAAATAGCGCGGCAATATCTCGGCTTCGTCCGTGATGAAGACGCGCTTGACATAAAGCTTGATGCGGCCTTTGCGATCGACGTCGAACAGGTCGAAAGGTCGCGAGCCGGGAATGAACGCCAGCGCGGTATATTCATGCCGACCCTCGGCACGGAAATGGATCGTAACGTCGGGCTCGTCGAGTTGCCCGGCGAGGCTGCGATAGAAGTCGGTATAATCGGCGGTCGAAATGTCGGATTTCGGCTTGGCCCAAAGCGCCGCCCCATCGGCGAACTCGGCCGGCTCCGCACCGGGTTTTTCGACGAACGCAATCGGAACCGGCACGTGCCCCGATTGGGTCCGCACGATGCGCTCGAGCCGGAAGCGCTCGGTGTAAGACTTGGCGTCGTCCATCAAATGCAGGACCACGCGGGTGCCGCGGCGCGGCGCGGCGTCGAGCGCCGCTGGCGAAACCGAAAACGTGCCTTTGCCGTCGGAAGACCACTGCCATGCTTCCTCGCTCCCGGCCCGGCGGGAGAAGACCTCGACACGGTCGGCCACCATGAACGCCGAGTAAAAGCCCACGCCGAACTGGCCGATCAACGTCGCGCCCTCGGAGCTCTGTGCCGCTTCGATGCGATCGAGGAACGCCTTGGTTCCGGAATGCGCGATGGTTCCGAGCCCCTGCACCAATTCCTCGCGGCTCATGCCGATGCCGTTGTCTTCGACCGTGAGGCGTTTGTTGTCGGCGTCGATCAGGAGCGTGATGCGCAAGGTCGGGTCGTCGCCGAGCAGGGCAGGGCTGGCGATCGCCTCGTAGCGCAGCTTTTCGCAGGCGTCGGCGGCGTTCGAGATCAGCTCGCGGACGAAGACTTCCTTGTCGGAATAGACCGAGTGGACGATCAGGTTGAGGAGCTTGGCAACGTCGGCCTCGAAGGCGCGGCTTTCGTGACGGGTCTCATCAATGACGGTCATGGCAGGCAAATTCCCCTTAAAGCTCGAACGATGGCGCGCGCCGGCGTGGGCTCAACTCGCCCGGCGCGGCGCCGAGCCCATCGGCGCTCGGCGTTCCAGGAATTGGTCTGATGACGAGGATTTTCAAGAGCGAACAGATATAGAACCGTCGGACTGGAGCCGCGCGAGCGCGGCCCTTGCGGTCCCCGACCCCGGCTCGATCAAGGCACGAGCGTCGCTGCTCAAAGCTCGGGAGCAAGAACCGCCGGAGCGCCGATACTGCTGGCAAGCTCTTGCCAGGCTTGCTCCGCATCGTCGGCGAACCGCAACAGCCGCAAATCCGCCGGCGAAATCACGCCGGCGTCAAGGAGCACGTCGAAATTGATGACCTGCGTCCAATAGCTGCGGTCGACGCAAACCAGCGGAATCAAGCGGCCCTTGCGGGTCTGCACCAGGGTCAGGACTTCGAACAATTCGGCGAGCGTGCCGAAGCCTCCGGGAAACGCCACCACCCCCGCCGCGCGCATCGCCAGATGCATCTTGCGCATGGTGAAGGAGTGGAATTGAAAGGTCAGCTCGGGCGTCGAATAGGGATTTGGCTCCTGCTCGCGCGGCAGTTGGATATTGAAGCCGATCGAGGGCGCGCCGACGTCGCAGGCGCCGCGGTTGGCCGCCTCCATGAGCCCGGGACCGCCGCCCGTCGCGATGACGTTGTCGCGCTGACCGTCGATGGGCGCGAGCGCGCCGCCGCGCTCGGACACGATGCGGCCGAAGCGGCGCGCCTCGTCATACCAGCGCGCCATGCTCGCCGCCGCGGGAGCGCCGCGCGCGTCGCCGTTGGCCTCGCGGATGCGCGCGCTGCCCAGCACCACGATGGTCGTGCGCACGCCCAACGAACGCAGCCGCTCGTCGGCCTTGGCGAATTCCAAGAGATAGCGGACCCCCTGCATGGAATCGCTGAGGATGAAATCGGGGTCCGATGCCGGCAGGCGATAGGAGGGAGACAGCTTCTGCAGGTCGTTATCGGGCATTGGACGCCCCCCGATTTCACCGGATGAAGCCGCTAATATAGCAGATGCGAAGAACATTTGTGTGACTTCGAGACGCGCGCGCGACAGCTCGGCAGGTCACGCCGCTGCCGAGGAGCGCCGCGCCGACGCCAGCAGGCGCGCGGTGTGACGCGCGATCATCATCTCCTCGTTGGTATGGATGATGAAGACGCGGACCCGGGAGCGGTCTGAGGAAATGACTATCTGGCCCGCTTGATTACGAAGGTCGTCCAACTCGATGCCGAGCCATTCGAAGCCCTGGCAAATGCGCTCTCGGATGCGCCAGGCATTTTCGCCGATGCCGCCACAGAACACTAACGCATCCACTCCCCCCAGGATTGCCGCCATGGCGCCGAGCTCGCGGCGGGTGCGAAACACAAAATACTCGATCGCCTGCATCGCCGCCGGCGTCCCCGCCGCTTCGAGCTGGCGCATGTCGTGCGAGAGGTCGGAGAGTCCCTTGAGACCGGAGCGGCGATACAGCAAATCCTCGATCTCCCGCACCGACATGCCTTTCGCGTCCATAAGGTAGAGAACGACACCGGGATCGAGCTGCCCGCAGCGGGTCCCATCGGCAAACCGTCCAGCGCCGTGAAACCCATGCTCGAGCCGACGCTCTGTCCGTCGCGGATCGCACACATGGATGCGCCATTGCCCAGATGGGTGACCACGAGGCGCCCCGCCGCGTGCAACGGCGCGACCTGCCGCAGACGGTCAGTGACGTATTCGTATGACAGGCCGTGAAATCCGTAGCGCCTGATCCCTTGCGCATAGAGTTCGCGCGGCAAGGCATAGGCGTCGTTGACCCAGGGGTGAGAACGATGAAAGGCGGTATCGAAACAGGCCACCTGCAACGCATCGGGAAAGGCGCCATGCGCCGCGCGCACGCCGGAGAGGTTATGCGGCTGGTGCAGCGGCGCGAGCGGGTTCAGGCGTTCGAGATAGGCGAGTGCCTGCTCGTCAAGCACGACGGATTCGCTGAAATCAGCGCCGCCATGCACGACGCGATGGCCGACTGCCTCGACTGCGATCTTGCCGAAGGATGTCTTGAGGAATTCAAGGATGACAGCGAGCGCCGCGGCGTGATCGCCGGCCTGCGTCTGGCTCAGCGTTTGGTCGACGTGCGGCTCGTCCGGCTTTGCCGCTTGCAACCGCGGTGCCGCGCCGAGGCCCTCGACCTGGCCGCGCACGCACTCCGCCACTTCAGCACCTACCGCGAACAGCGCGAACTTGATCGAGGACGAGCCGGCGTTGAGCGTGAGGATGTGCCGCACTATTCCGCTGCCTCCGCCAGGGTTCGATTTCGTGCGCCTCCCGCCACTTGCCACTCGCGGTAGAGGGCCGCGATCGCACAGGACGCGAGCCGCGCCTTCTCGCCGTCGGCACGGCTGGTCAGGATGATCGGTACGGTGGCGCCGACCGCGAGCCCCGCCGCCTCGGCATGCGCGACGAAGGCGAGCTCCTTGGCGAGCATGTTTCCGGCCTCGAGATTGGGGACGATCAGGATGTCGGCATAGCCAGCCACGAGCGAGGTGATGCCCTTGGTCTTCGCCGCCTCGATGTCCATGGCGTTGTCCATGGCGAGCGGGCCGTCGACGACCCCGCCCTTGATCTGCCCGCGCTCGGCCATCTTGGCCAGCACCGCGGCATCGATGGTCGAAGGAATTTGCGGATTGACCGTCTCGACGGCGGAGAGGATTCCCACCTTGGGCCTCTCGACGCCCAGCGCCAGCGCGACATCGATGGCGCTTTGCGTGATATCCATTTTGGCCTCGAGATCGGGCGCGATGTTGATGGCTGCGTCGGAGACGATCAGCACATGATCGAGGCCTGGGACATCCATTACGAAGACGTGGCTGAGCCGCCGGTTGGCGCGAAGTCCGCCATCGCGTTTGACCACGTGGTGGAGGAGATCGCTGGTGTGCATATGGCCCTTCATGATGGCCGCGGCCTTGCCGCTGCGCGCCAGTTCGACCGTTGCGGCCGCCGCGGCGTCGTGATTGGCAACATCCACAACTTCGGCCTGCGTGAGGTCGGCGGCGATCTCCTTCGCCACCGCGGTGATTGTTTTTGCGGACCCGACGAGGATCGGTCGGATGATCCCACGGCGTGCGGCAAGCAGGGCGCCCCCCAGCGAGACCTTGTCTTCGGGCACGGCGACGGCGGTGGGGATTGGCTCTAACCCCTCGCACGCTTTGAGCAGCCGGTCGAAATGGCGGTGCCGTTCCACGAGCACCTGAGGCAGACGATCGTCGTCGAAACGCACCTTGCGCGTGGGAGCCAAAACCTCCGCCACACCTTCAGCGATCCGATCGCCACCTCGACCGGTGATGATCGTGTCCAGCACGACGCGCTCGTCCGCGGCCTTATCGCGCACAGTCACGGTAACGGTCAGCTCATCGCCGACATGGACGCGGTCCAGGAACTTGAATGTCTGCGATTTATAGAGCGTGCCGGCGCCCGGCAGGATGTTCCCCAGCACCGAGGACACCAGCGCGCCGACCCACATGGAGGGCGCGATGGCTTCCGAGTGATCTTCATCGCTGTCCGCGGGCAAATGTACTGGGTTCAGGTTGCCGGAGGCATGCGCGAAAATGTACAGGTCGTTGGCCGTGCATACGCGCTTGATGCAGGTGGTGTCGCCGACCTTGAGTTCGTCATAGAGTTTGTTTTCGCGGATCATGCTGCGGTCTCCTGGCGATCATTGACCACGGCGGCAGCTGCGCTCGCCGGGGCGGCTGCGGTTTCGATTTGATGCAGGTCGTGGGCAGTGGCCTCTTGTGCACGGCGCTCGAGGTCCGGATCGCGCCATTCCCGCGCTAGGGTCAAAAGCGCACCCTGGAAGCGCTTGAACATGGCGAGGGTAGAGGCGTCCATCTGTTCGATCGGCCCCGCCACATCCAGCACCAAATTCAAAGCGCGGTAGCGGTCGACCGGGTCCTCGAGGATGTCCGGCAAAGACGTTATGGCCTCATTGCCGGCAAATTCCACGATCACTGACTGTTCGTAGATCAGGCGGCTGCGAGTCTCTGGCGTCATCGAGTTGAAGGGCGGACGGACGTGCAGCAGCCTGTCCGAGCGTTCGAGGCGATCGCGCCGCACCGCGCCGCGCGCGCGGGCGAGCAAGAGCAACATGCGCACGATGCCTTCGGCGTAGCCGCCGGCCTTCGCCTTCTTCATCGCCTCCTGCACGTGCGGGAATTTGTTGACGTCGTGGGACTGCGGCCGCGCGTGCCTGGCCGCACCGAGGCGTTTCATCCAGGGCGTGCCATAGAGAGTATGGAAGGTGAGTTCGATCGCGGCGTCCCGCATGTCGCGGTACAGATTCCAGCTCCGCTCGGCACAATCCGCGTAAAGCCGCTCGAGCTGCACGAACGGATTGTCCTTGGCCGCGGGCGCGCGCTGCTCGCGGACGCTCTTGGCAAGGTCATTGATGTTAGAAAGCAGCGGATTTTTATGCGAGAAAGAATATTGCTGCTGGCGCATCGGGTGGAAGCGTTTGCGCGCCTCGGCAGCGACCGGCGTAACCAGCGTCCGGATCAGCGGCTGCCAAGTCAATTCGTAGGTTTTCGTCGCCCACTCGGAAAACCCTGCGACAGCCGCAAATTCCAGCTCCTCCTTGCGCCCGTCGCCGAGCTTCAGGATGTCTTCGATCGTCCGCGCCTCGAATGAGACGGTATAAACACCCTGATCCTTGCTGATCAGCATTTCGTAAAGACCGGGCGCAAGCGATTCAATCGTTTTGACGACAGACCCGATCTGCTCGTGGTGCTTGCTTGCGACCTGTGCCGAGACGAAGATGCCGAGGTGGCCCACGCTCTCGTGCAGCGTGTAGACGATGACGTGGCCGTGGGCCTCGATTTCCTTGACCGATTCATAAAGATCGGGAATCCAGTTCAGCGCCTGCTGTGGCGGCGTGATGTTGTCGCCATGCGAGGCGAAGACGATGATTGGCGCTTCGATCCGCGTGAGATCGACCGGCGTGCCATCGTTCAGGAACGCTT
The DNA here is from genome assembly GCA_019237215.1 of Hyphomicrobiales bacterium. Classification (GTDB taxonomy): domain Bacteria; phylum Pseudomonadota; class Alphaproteobacteria; order Rhizobiales; family Xanthobacteraceae; genus VAZQ01. Next base: position 7,527 of record JAFAHL010000130.1, read on the forward strand.
CACCTCGGGTGAGCTTGTTGCCGATGAAGAGGTTTTCGACGATCCAACGGATCTCGTTCTCGTTCATGAAGTAGAAGCCCGACCACCACCGTTCGAATTCGAGGAAGCGATCGGCCTCGCTGTCGACGTTGGCGAACAGGTCGAAATTCTTGCGGAACCAGGTCTTGCCCGGGTTGAGCTGCTCGAAATTCAGGACGAGGTTGGCGCCGTCGAACTTACCGCCGCCGAGGTCGCACGCGAGCAGGGCGGGAACGGCGCCTCCGCTGACGCCACCCAGATAGCGGAACGGATTGCGGCCCTTCTCTCCTGCCCAATAGGATAGCGGAGCCCCGGCAATCACCACCGGACCGATCAGGTCGGGATGGGTGGCGGCGAGGATCATCGTGGCCCAGCCGCCCTGGCAATTGCCGGTGACCAGCGGTTTCGGGCTGTGCGGATGACGCGCGTGCACTTCCCGCAGAAAGGCCGCTTCGGCCGCGCACACATCCGCCAGGGTTTGACCCGGCTCAGGCTCGGGGAAGAAGATGACGAAATAGACCGGGTGGCCGTTCCTCAAAGCGACGCCGACTTCGGACTCGCTTTTGAAACCGCCGATGCCGCTGCCGTGTCCGGCGCGCGGATCGATGATGACCCACGGGCGTCCATCCTCGCGCGGCGGCATCGTTCCCTTTGGCGGGTGAATGCGCACGAGCGCGTAATTGACGGGGCGGTCTAGCTTTCGGCCGTCGACGATCACGTCGTAGTCGAAAGCGAGGACAGGCTTGAAACCTTCGTTCTCGCGCGCGATGCAGGCATCGCCGCGTTGGCAAAGCGTATCGAGGAACAGGATCCAACGCTGTCCGAAGTCCTGAACGTACTCGGAAAACGCGTCACCGACTCGTACGACCAGGAGCTTGGGCATCAGTTCCTGCAGTGCCGTCAGCGTCGCGTGCGCCGCCTCCACCTGACTACGAACGATCGCTTCGCCATGGCGCAGGCTCAAATTGCTCAGCAGCGGCGCTTGCTCGTTCGCGTGCGTCCAGTTCTCGTTGAACGCCTGCAGGTATCGCTGCTGGCTTTGTACAAGTGCGTCAGTGTTGGTCATGTCCTAACCCACGATGTGATAACCGCCGTCGATGTAGTGGATGCCGCCGGTGACGTTCGCTGCCTCGGTGCTGGCCAGAAACGCCGCGTAGGCGCCGACATCCTCGATGCTCGCGAGTTGACGCGTCGGGGCGTGCGCGGCGGCCTTGTTCAGCAACTCGTCGAAATGCCCAATGCCCGATGCAGCCCGGGTCTGGAGCGGTCCTGGCGACAGGGCGTGGACCCGGATGCCCTTTGGTCCCAACTCCGCGGCCATATAGCGGGTCACGGATTCGAGCGCGGCTTTCACCGGACCCATGATGTTGTAATGCTCGACCACCTTTTCGGAGCCGAGAAAGGACACGGTCATGCATGCGCCTCCAGCGGGCATGAGCGGTTCCGCCCGGCGCACCATGCGGATGAATGAATAGACCGAAATGTCCATCGCGATGATGAAACCATTGCGCGAGCAATCGACGACGTGCGAGTGCAGATCCTGCTTCGGGCAAAAGGCGATGGAATGCAGGCAGATGTCGACTTTGCCCCATCGCCGACGGATGCTGTCGAAGAGTTGTCCGAATTGCCCATCCTCGCGCACGTCCAGCGGCAAGACGATATCCGTCTCGAGCTTCTCAGCGATCGGACGCACGAACGGCTCGGCTTTCACGTTCTGAAAAGTGATGGCGAGCTCGGCCCCTTGTGCGCGGAATGCCTTGGCGCAGCCGAAGGCGATCGAGTCTTCGTTCGCTACGCCGATCACGAGTGCTTTCTTGCCGGTTAGAGAAAACACAGAGCGCCTCTTTCTGCGAAATCCTGATGAACCTTTGTCGGAGCGACGTGGCGATGTATTGATTTGAGTCAAAGAGTCTCGCTCGCGTTGAAAATTTCCAACGCTAGGCGCCGCGCGACATCAAGATGACAAAACAATGACGGTTCGATCTCACTCAGCCTGTAATGTCGCATGAAAATGAGACACGCCGATGATGAGCCGAGATGTGACTCGCCGCGCATGCCACTGTTTGCGTTCTGTCAACGGGCAAAATGCCGAAACAGCGGCTTGCGATCGGCTATTCGGCCCATGACCCCGGCGCGGACATCGCGGGATTGCGACGAGCACGACGGACAACGTCCACCGCCTCTGTTTATGATTTTAATTTGAATTGGTCGCGCGGCCGATCGGCGCTCGCTGCCGACCGCCTATCGTTGTCATCCTCGCAGCCATTACGCAGGCCCGGGAAGAGTCATTGCGAGCCAATGGGACCAGCACCACGAATTCCGCCTCACCTGAATAGCCTCTAGCCCTTGGTGGCGCCGGCGGTGAGCCCGGCGATGTAGTAGTCCATGAGGAAGGCGTAGACGATGAGCGGCGGGGCGGCGCCGAGCAGCGCCCCGGTCATGATCTGTCCCCAGTTGAACACGTCGCCCTTGATCAGCGTCGTGACGACGCCGACCGGCAGCACCAGCTGGTCGGCCGAGGTGGTGAAGGCGAGGGGATAAAGAAACTGCGCCCACGACACGGTGAAGGCGAAGATGGTCGCCGCGATGAGGCCCGGCAGCGCAACCGGGATGAACACCCGCGTGAGGATCTGCCGATAGTTCGCGCCGTCCATCAGCGCGGCCTCGTCGAGCTCCTTGGGGATCGAGGCGAAGTATCCGATCATGATCCAGGTGCAGAACGGCACCGTCAGCGTCGGATAGAGCAGCAGCAGCACCCACCAGCGATTGATCAGCTGGATGCCGGTGTACTCGTTGACCAGCGCGAACATCTTGAACAGCGGGATGAACAGCAGCGTTTCCGGAATCAGATAGGTGAGGAAGACTCCGGTCGCGAGCGTGACCGAGCCCCAGAATCGCATGCGCGACAGCGCGAACGCCGCCGGCACGCTGATCAGCATGGTGATCGCCACGACGATGACCGAGACCAGCGCGGAGTTGCGGAAGAAGGTCAGATACTGCCGCGAGGTCAAGAGCTCGACGTAGTTGCCGAGCGTGGGATGGTAGACCCACCATGGATTGGTCGCGGCCGAGATTTCCGCGCTGGTCTTGAGCGAGGTGATCAGCATGTAGACCGGCGGCATCAGAAAGAAGATCGCGAAAGCGATAAGGAAAAAATACGACCAGCGCATCGCCCACCGCCGGTCGCGGCGCATGCTGCCGGATCTGCGCTTGCGCGCGGGCCTGGCCGCGGTGGTGATGGCTGCCGCGGTCATGACATTTCGTTCGCGCGGCGATGGATGTCGCGCAGGATGAACACCGCCGCGACGGTGAGGATCGGCACCATGAACAGCGAGACCGCGGCGCCGAGCGGGATGTCGTTGCCCTGGATGCCGAGCCAAAACGACCATGTGGCAAAGACGTGCGTGCGATCGATCGGCCCGCCATTGGTGATGATGCGCACGATGTCGAAATTGGCGAACGTCACGATCAGCGAGAACAGCGCCGTGATGGCGATGATGTTGCGCATCATCGGCAGCGTCACGTAGCGCATGCGCTGCCACCAGTTGGCGCCGTCGATCTTGGCC
>JAFAHL010000312.1 GCA_019237215.1 Hyphomicrobiales bacterium
TCGATCAGCCCCAGCATCTCGTTTTCGAGCGCGGAGGTGTCGGCCACCTGCAGCTCGCGCGGCTCCTTCGCCGCCTTTTCCGCCAGCTTGATGATGGCGTCGATCACAGGCTGGAAATGGCGGTGGCCGAACATCACCGCGCCGAGCATCACGTCTTCGCTCAGTTCCTTGGCTTCGGACTCGACCATCAACACCGCGTCCTGCGTGCCGGCCACCACGAGGTCGAGCTGGCTCTCCGTCATCTCGTCGAGCAGCGGATTGAGCACGTATTCATTGTTGACGAAGCCGACGCGTGCGGCGCCGATCGGGCCCATGAAGGGTGCGCCCGAGAGCGTCAACGCCGCCGAGGCCGCGATCATCGCCAGAACGTCGGGGTCGTTCTCGAGATCGTGCGACAACGTCGTCACGATCACCTGGGTCTCGTTGCGCCAGCCCTCGGCGAACAGCGGCCGCACCGGGCGATCGATCAACCGCGAGACCAGCGTTTCCTTCTCCGTCGGGCGGCCTTCGCGCTTGAAGTAGCCGCCGGGGATGCGGCCTGCGGCGTAGAATTTCTCCTGATAGTCGACGGTGAGCGGCAGAAAGTCGACGCCTTCCCGCGGCTCCTTGGCGGCGACCACGGTCGCCAGCACTTTGGTTTCGCCGTAGGTGGCGACGACGGCGCCGTCGGCTTGGCGCGCGATCTTACCAGTCTCTAGGACGAGCTTGCGCCCTCCCCAGTCGAGCTGAACACGATGGATATCGAACATTGCGATCGTCTTTCATGGTTTTGCGAAGGGGCGAAAGCCATGAGCAAGACGGCGAGAGGCTGCCGTCCGCGGCCGTGCCGCAAACCGAAACAGCGTCCGGCGATCCTGCCATGGCCTTCGAACCTTCCATTGAACGGACGGGCGATCATTCGACCCGTCTTGCCAAATCGGCAGCGGTCTCGCTGCCGGCTGAACGGCGGATTTATTCCGGTATCCGCTTCAAAACGCGCGAACACGCCGCGCATAAATCTTCAACGGCGAATACCCAGCCGTTCGATCAACGACTTGTAACGCGCTGCGTCGATACGGGCGAGGTAGTCGAGGAGTTGGCGACGCTGGGACACAAGCTTGAGCAATCCACGCCGGGAATGGTTGTCCTTGACGTGGGTCTTGAAATGCTCGGTGAGGCTGTTGATGCGCTCCGAGAGGATCGCCACCTGCACTTCCGGCGAACCGGTATCGCCGGCCTTGGTCGCATAGGTCTTGATGACTTCGGCCTTGCGGCCGGCCGTTATCGACATCGGGTTGTCCTTGTCGTTCGGGGTCACGCTCGGCGGCCGAGCCGGGATGTCGTCCAGCGCGGTCACCACAAGTAGCGTGCGCGGGCCATGCCCGCGCAGGCGGGGCAATATCGCAAAACGCCGGCCGACGCCAGCGGAAATTGCAGGCCGAAACGTGGCTGAAGGCTGGAGGTTCTGTACACGCCCAGCCTGCGTCAGCCGCGCGGCAGATTGAAGATGCGCCGCGGCCGCACCTCGCCTTTCTCGACCTCTGCCAACGCGATCAGCGCGCCCTGGGAGAAGACCGCCACCCAGCCGCCGATGACGGGCGCGTCGCGCCCCCGCAGCAGCACCGCCTGCCCGCGCGCGAGGCGCCCGGCGTCGCCGGGGCTCACCCGCAGCGCCGGCAAGGCCGCCACCCCGGCCTCGACCGGCAGAAGGGCCGCCCGCCCGGGGACATCGTCCTCGCCCGAGCAGATCCGTTGCAATGCGTCCAGGCTCGAGGCGACGTCTTCGCCGAACGGCCCAACCGCCGTGCGCCGCAGCGCCGCGACATGCCCGAGGCACTTGAGCGCGCGGCCGAGGTCGCGGGCAAGCGCGCGTACATAGGTTCCCTTGCCGCACTCGGCCACGAGCACCGCGTGATCGGGATCGGGCATTTCGATCAATTCGAGGCGATGAATCTCGACCGGGCGCGGCGCGATATCCACCACCTCGCCGTCGCGCGCGAGGTCGTAGGCGCGCTCGCCCGCGATTTTCACCGCCGAGAAGCGCGGCGGCACCTGCGTGATTTGGCCGGTGAAGCGCGCCAGCAGCGCGCCGACGGCCGCGGCGGTCGGGCGCTCGGCGCTGCTCTCGGTGATGCGGCCTTCGGCGTCGTCGGTATCGCGCTCCTCGCCCCAGCGCACGGTGAAACGGTAGACCTTGCGCCCCTCCATGACGAAGGCCACGGTCTTGGTCGCTTCTCCGAGCGCGATCGGCAGCAGTCCCGAGGCGAGCGGATCGAGCGTGCCGGCATGCCCGGCGCGTTTCGCCTGGAGCAGGCGCTTCACCACGCTCACGGCATGGGTCGAGCTCATGCCTACGGGTTTATCGAGCACGACCCAGCCGTGCACGTCGCGCTTCACGCGCTTGTGCTTCGGCGGCACGGATGGCGTCTCAGCGTCGAGCCTTGTCAACTGTGATCGTCCGTCTTGTCGTCGAGATCGCGCTGAACCGCAGGCGTTCGCAACAGCTTCTCGATTCGTTCGGCTTCATCGAAGCGTTCGTCGATTCGAAACCGGATCTCGGGTGCAAATTTCAAGTTGATGCGCCGCGCGATCTCGCAGCGCAGGAAGCGCTTGTTGCGCTCGAGCGCGGCGAGCACCGCTTGCGCATCGCGGCCCCCAAGGGGCACGACGTAGATGGTCGCTAGCCGCAGATCGGCCGTCATCCGCACCTCGGGGACGGTGATCAGATGACCTTGGATCACCGGGTCATGCACAGCCCCGCGCGTGAGCATCTCCGCCAATGCATGGCGGACGAGCTCGCCGACCCGCAGCTGACGCTGCGAGAGCATCTGGCTCGTGCCGGGATCGCGCTGATGCCGTCGGCGGGTCATGGTCGTCCTGCATGGTCTTCATGCCCGGATTGATCCGCGCATCCGTCATCTTGCGAAGGAGATCGCGGTGACGGGCTCAATGCAATTGCGCGCGTGAGATTCGAACTCACAGCGAGCGTTGCACCGTCTCCACCCGGTAGCATTCGATGACGTCGCCGACCTTCATGTCCTGGTAGTTCTCGAATGCCATCCCGCATTCTTGGCCGGCGACGACTTCGCGCGCGTCGTCCTTGAAGCGCTTGAGTTGGGAGAGCTTACCCTCGTGCACGACGACGCTGTCGCGAATGAGCCGCACATTGGCGCCGCGTTCGACCACGCCATCGGTGACGCGGCAACCCGCCACGTTGCCGACCTTGGAGACCTTGAAAATCTCCAGGATGGTGGCGTTACCCAGCATGGTCTCGCGCACGGTCGGCGCCAGCAGGCCGGACATCGCCTTTTTCACGTCGTCCACGAGGTCGTAGATGATGTTGTAATAGCGGATCTCGATGCCGTCGCGTTCGGCCGCTTCGCGCGCTTCCTTGTGGGCGCGTACGTTGAAGCCGAGGATCGGCACGCCCGACGCCTCCGCCAGCGTCACGTCGGACTCGGTGATGCCGCCCACACCGGAATGGATCACACGCGCGCCGACTTCGTCGGTGGCGAGCTTCTCGATCGCGCCGATGACCGCTTCGAGCGAACCCTGCACATCGGCCTTGACGATCAGCGCCAAATCCTTGCGGCCGGCGGCTTTGAGCTGGCTCATCATCTGCTCGAGCGAGCCGCGCATGCCGGTCGCGCGCGCGGCCATCTTGTCGCGCCGCTGGCGGGCACGATAGGCGGTGACTTCGCGGGCGCGCGCCTCCGTCTGCACCACCGCCAAGCGGTCGCCGGCCTCGGGCGTGCCGTTGAAGCCGAGAACCTCCACCGGCGTAGACGGCCCCGCGGTTTCCACCGGCGCGCCGGTGTCGGAGACCAGCGCGCGCACGCGGCCCCAATCGGCGCCGGCCACCACGAGGTCGCCGACATGCAGCGTCCCGCGTTGCACCAGCACGGTCGCAACCGGTCCGCGGCCGCGGTCGAGCTTGGCCTCGATCACGGTGCCTTCGGCCGGACGGTTCGGATTGGCCTTGAGATCGAGGATTTCCGACTGCAAGCCGATGGTTTCGAGCAGCCGGTCGATGTTGAGTTTCTTGGTCGCGGACACCTCGACGTCGAGCACCTCCCCGCCCAGCGACTCCACCTGCACCTCGTGCTGCAGTAATTCGGTGCGCACGCGCTCCGGCTTGGCGTCGGGCCGATCGATCTTGTTGATCGCCACGATCATCGGCACTTTCGCCGCCTTGGCGTGGTTGATGGCCTCGACCGTCTGCGGCATGACGCCATCATCGGCTGCGACCACGAGCACCACGACGTCGGTCACCTTGGCGCCGCGCGCACGCATGGCGGTGAAGGCGGCATGACCGGGCGTGTCGATGAAAGTGATTTTGTTGCCCGAGGGCGAAGTCACCTGGTAGGCGCCGATATGTTGGGTGATGCCACCGGCTTCGCCTGCTGCCACGTTGGTCGAACGAATGGCGTCGAGCAGCGACGTCTTGCCGTGGTCGACGTGGCCCATCACGGTTACCACCGCCGGACGCGGAATGAGCGAGGCCGGATCGTCGGCGACGTCGAACAGGCCCTCCTCGACGTCGGATTCAGCCACGCGCTTGACGGTGTGACCCAGTTCCTCGGCCAAGAGCTGGGCGGTATCGGCGTCGATCACATCGTTGATCTGCGCCATGTGACCTTGCTTCATTAACAGCTTGATCACGTCGACGCTGCGCTCGGCCATGCGGTTGGCGAGCTCTTGGATGGTGATGGTTTCCGGAATGGTGACCTCGCGGACGAGCTTTTCTTTCGGCTCGTCGGCGGTGTGCGCCTTCAGTCGCTGGACGCGGCGGCGGAAGGCCGCGACCGAGCGCTCACGCTCCTCGTCGGCGCTGAGCGCGGTCACGACCGTGAGCCGTCCGCGATTTTTCTGCGCGCCCCCGCGCGCCGGTTTCGGCGCCGGTGCCGGCCGCGCCGCGCCGGGACCGCGGCGTGTGCGTGGCGCCTCGTCCTCGTCGGGCTCGAGCGCAGGCCGCGCGCCCGGCCGTGCCGGCGCCGTGCTCTCCTCGCCGAAGCGCTTCTTGGCCTCCTGCTCGGCCTTGACCTTGGCCTCGAGGTCGTGTTTGCGGCGCTTCTCTTCGTCGGCCTTGCGCGCCTCGGCGGCCTCGCGTTCGGTGCGCTCGGCGGCCTCGCGCATACTGCGGACAAAAGCCTCCTCTTCCGCAATCTTGCGCTCTTCGGCTTCGCGCAGGCGGGCGTCGTTGAGCGCGTGCACGCGCGCCTTCTGCTCTTCCTCGGTGAGGCTGCGCAGCACCATACCGCCCACCGGCTTGGCGGCAGGGGCGGAAGCGGCCGGGGTCGTCGCCGCGGCCGTTGCTGGCGCGGCGGGCCTGCTGGGGGCGGGACGCTTGGCAGTCGCAGCAGAAGACGCGGGCGCGTCGCCCTTCGCTCGCGTCGGTACGCGGCTTTTCACCTTCTCGACGACGACCGCCTTGGTGCGGCCGTGGCTGAAACTCTGGCGCACCACGCCCTGCTCGACCCCGCGCCCTTTGAGGGTAAGGGTCTTGCTCGGGCTCACGCTGAGCTTCTTTTCGCCAGTCTTTTCGGTCGTTTCAGCCATTCCAATCCCGATTCTCGCGTTTCTCGCCGTGTTTCATCGTGTTCCTGCGTCGCCCGCCCGTTTCGGCCGAGTCGCGGGCGTGGCGCTTGCCGACGCCCGGCGAACCCGGCTCCGGGCCGGTCCGAAAATAGTCAAGGCGCGCGGTGCGCGCCAGAAAGGTCTCGCTTTCGGGGCCGGCGAGCAGGGCTGCATGTATCACATTTGACCGCCCCAATGCCAAATCCAATTGCGCCGAGGTAAATGCATCGATGCGCGCAATTCCCGCGGCGTCTGCGCGACGGTGGAGCGCGGCCGTGAGCTTCCTCGTGCCATCGGGGGCGGCCTCGGCGGCATTGAGCAATGCCACCACGCGGGCGCGAGCGAGCGCAACGTCGGCATTGGCAAAGCCGATCGCGAGCTTTCCCGCCTTGTGACAAATCGCGAGCGCGTCGAGCGCGGCCCGCTCGAGCAGGCGCTCGGTCGTTTCCACCAGATCGGGAGCAAGGCGCACCTCACGCTTGAAGGCGCGCGCAAACGCCTTGCGCGCGATCGCGCTGCGCAATGCCTGCCGCGTCGCGGTGATCCAGATGCCGCGTCCGGGCAGCCGGCGCTTGAGGTCGGGCACCGCGGCGCCATCCGGGCCGACGACGAAACGGATCATCTCGTCGACCGGCCTCACCGCTCCGCTGGCCGCGCAAAATCGTTGCGTCCCCGGCGCGCGCTTGTGCGGTCCGGCATCGAGGGCGTTATCGCGCGGTCGATCAAGCATTCGATGGCTCAGGCTGGCGCCGACGCAGGCGCCTCGACCGTTGCTTCCTCGGCGGGAGGCGGCGCCAAATCTTCCTCCTTGATCCAGCCGGCCTTGACCCGCGCCTGCATGATCAGTGCCTCGGTGTCGTCGCGCGAGAGATCGAACCCGTCGAGGGCGCCGGGATAGCGTACCGTCTCGCCGTCCTTGCGTTCGCTCCAGCCGAACAAGTCATCGGTGGCGCAACCTGCCAAGTCTTCGACCGTCTTGATGCCGTTCTCGCCCAACGTCACCAGCATGGCGGTGGTGATGCCCGGGATCTCTTTGAGCGCATCCTCGACCCCGAGCTGTTTGCGCTTGTCGTCGAGCTCGGCTTCTTGTCGGCTGAGATATTCGCGGGCGCGCGCCTGCAATTCGCGCGCGGTGTCTTCGTCGAAGCCCTCGATCCCGGCGAGTTCCTTTTCGTCTACCACGGCAAGCTCCTCGGCCGAGTTGAATCCTTCCGAAGCGAGCAACTGGCCGACCACCTCGTCGACGTTGAGCGCCTCGATGAACAGCTTCGTGCGTTTCTCGAATTCCGCCTGGCGGTGCTCCGATTCCTCCTGCTCGGTGACGATATCGATGTCCCAACCGGTGAGCTGCGAAGCGAGCCGGACATTCTGCCCGCGCCGGCCGATGGCGAGCGAGAGCTGCTGGTCGGGGACGACCACTTCCATGCGGTGGCGGTCCTCGTCGAGCACGACCTTGGCGACTTCGGCGGGTGCCAGCGCATTGACCACGAAGTTGGCGGGGTCGGCGGTCCACGGGATGATGTCGATCTTCTCGCCCTGCAGCTCGTTGACCACGGCTTGCACGCGCGATCCGCGCATGCCGACGCAGGCGCCGACCGGATCAACCGAGGAATCCCGGGAAATCACCGCGATTTTTGCGCGCGAACCCGGATCCCGCGCCACCGCCTTCACCTCTACGATGCCGTCGTAGATTTCCGGCACTTCCTGCGCGAATAGTTTGGCCATGAATTGCGGATGGGTGCGCGAGAGAAATATCTGCGGCCCGCGCGGCTCGCGCCGCACGTCGTAGATGAAAGCGCGGATACGGTCGCCATTGCGGAACGTCTCCCGCGGCAACATTTCGTCTCGGCGCACGATCGCCTCGCCGCGGCCGAGATCGACCACCACGTTGCCGTACTCGACCCGCTTGACGATGCCGTTGACGATGTCGGAAATGCGGTCCTTGTATTCCTGATACTGACGGTCGCGCTCGGCCTCGCGCACCTTCTGCACGATCACCTGCTTCGCGGATTGGGCGGCGATGCGGCCATATTCGAGCGGCGGCAGGGCCTCGGCGATATAGTCGCCGACCTGAGCGGCGGGGTTGCGCTTTTTGGCCTCTTCCAGCGCAATCTGCGTCGCGTCGTTTTCGACTTGATCCACCACCAGCAGCAGACGCGACAGTCGCATCTCGCCGGTCTTTGGATTGATCTCAGCGCGGACTTCGGTCTCGCTGCCATAGCGCGAGCGGGCCGCCTTCTGGATCGCATCCTCCATGGCGGCGATGACGATGTTGCGGTCGATCGCCTTCTCGCGGGCGACCGCGTCGGCGATTTGCAGCAGTTCAAGCCGGTTGGCGCTGACGGCCATCGGTCATTCTCCTTCGTTCTGAGCCCCGCGCCCGTGATCGAGCGACGTGGGCTGGACATCCTTGGGTCGAGCGTCGGACGGTGGACCAGCGCCGATGGGTGCTGCGTCCTCCACTTGTTGTCGCCGCGCCTCGCGTTGCGCCGCCTTGCCGCGCCGCAGCGACTCGGCGATCAGCGCATCGGTGACGACGAGCTTGGCCTCGGCCATTTCCTCGATCGGCAGCAGCAGCTCACTCGCTTCCCCGGGTGCGGCATCGTCGCGGCGAAGGCGCGCGGCCTCGCCCTCGACGCCGAGCAGCAGACCATGAAACCGCCGTCGGCCGTCGATCGCAACCGCCATTTCCACCTTGAGGCGATGGCCGGTAAAGCGCTCGAAATCCGAGCGCCGCACCAGCGGCCGGTCCATGCCGGGCGAGGACACTTCCAGCCGATAGGCGCGATCGATCGGATCGGCCACGTCGAGCACCGGCGAGAGCGCGCGCGAGACCGCCTCGCAGTCCTCGACCGTCATTGTCCCGTCCGGGCGTTCGGCCATGATTTGAACCGTGCAGCCGTCGAGCCCTGAAATCTTCACCCGCACCAGGCGGTAGCCGATGCCGCCGAGGACAGGTTCGGCAATGGCGGCCACGCGCGCCGCGGTGCCCTGCTCGGCGACAAGGCGCGGTTCCAAGTCCGCCTGGAGGCTGCCAATCGCTGGCGTCATCGCTCGCTTGGCCTTCCAACTTCCAGTTCGAATGCCGTACCCGTTCGACCGGGCACATAGGCCCGATTTCGGTAACAAAAAAGAGCGGGTCCCGGGGGGAACCCACTCTCAAAAACCGACCGGATGGCATCCGACCGTTATGAGATATCCAAAAGCTGGACATGCGAAATATAGCGATTTGTGGCGCCGGCGCAAGGGCCGAGGACGCCTGCTAACCGGCCATTAACTAACCCTTCCTTCAGATTTGTTCTCTAGCCTACCGCTCCAGGTTGCGCGCCGCCCGATCGTGAATTTTCCCACGTCATCCGTTTGGGACCTGAGAGTGTCCGTGCACGCCCCGTACATTGCGGAACTGGACGATTTGATCGAGCGCGGCTCACCCGGGAAACGGGCCACGACCCTCGAACGGATGACAGCCTTCTTTCTCGATGGGGCGAGCCGCTTCAACGACGATCACGTCCGGCTGTTCGACTTGGTGTTCAGCCGATTGATCGGCAAGATCGAGACCGCGGCACGCACCGAACTCTCGCGCCGGCTCGCGCCCGTTGGTAAGGCGCCGATCGAAACGGTGCGACGCCTGGCGCACGACGACGATATCGCGGTCGCGGGCCCCTTGCTCGAGCGGGCGGATCGACTGTCCGACGCCGATCTCGCCGACATCGCACAGAGCAAGGGTCAAGCGCATCTGCTCGCCATTTGCGCTCGGGCCCGGATCGCGCAGCCCGTGACCGACGTGCTGCTGCGCCGCGGCGACCGCGAGGTCGTTCACAGCGTGGCCGAGAATCGCGGCGCGCGCCTGTCCGATGAGGGTTTTTGCACCCTGGTCGAGCGCGCAAAAACCGACGGCGTGCTGGCTGAGAAGGTCCTGCTGCGGTCGGATATTCCGCCGCGGCTGTTCCACGCTCTCCTGCTCACGGCCACGGATGCCGTGCAGCGGCGCCTCATCGCTTCCGCCATGCCCGAGACGAGCTCCGAGGTGCGCCGCGCGCTGGCGAAAGTCTCGAATGAAGTGGCCAAGTCTGAAGTGGCCAAGTCTGAAGTGGGCAAGTCTGAAGTGGGCAAGTCTGAAGTAGCCACGTCGCCTGCGCTGCGGGACTACTCGCGCGCGCGGCAGACGATCGAGGCGCTACAGCAGGAGGGCAAGCTCGACGAAGCCAACCTGGTCGAGTTCGCGCAGAAGAGCCAATACGGCGAAACGGTCGCAGCGCTTGCGTTGCTTTGCGCGACCCCGATCGAAGTGGTGGATCGGCTGATGAATGCCGAGCGGCCCGATCCGGTCCTCATTCTGTGCAAGTCGGCGGGCTGGGCCTGGTCGACGGTCAAGGCCGTCATCATGGCGCGGCCAGGCGGGGCGCGAACGTCAAGCCAAGATCTCGATGCCATCCATGCCGAGTTCGACCGCCTGTCGCCGAACACTGCCCAGCACGTGGTGCGGTTCTGGCAGGTGCGCGCAGACGACAAGGGACGCACGACCCGCGACGTCCCGACCTAGGCGTCTTGCGCTCTATCTTTCGTGCGCCTTGATCATCCCGCCGTCCAGCGTCCGTCGTCTGTCCTGCGGAAGATCAGATAGCAGGGCACACGGCCTTCGCGCCTCGCCTTTGCTTCGTAGCGCGTCGCGGAAAAATCTGACCACGCGTGACGCCAATCGTGGGCGCGCTCCGCTGTCCATGCGAAGTCGGGCGAGCGGATCAGGTGTTTGAGCGTCCAGGCCGCATAGTCCGGCACGTCGGTGGCGAAACGGAGCTCGCCGCCGGGCCGCAGGATGCGCGCGATCGCGGCCACGCTCTCGTCCTGGATGAAGCGCCGTTTCCAATGCCGCCGTTTCGGCCATGGGTCGGGATAAATCAGATCGACGCCTGCGAGCGAGGCCGACGGCAACCATTCGAGCAGAAAGACGGCATCGTCGAAGTGCAGCCGGATATTGGAGAGATTTTTAAGGTTGATCGCCGCCAGCGCCTTGGCCATTCCGTTGACGAACGGCTCGACCCCGATAAAGCCGGTGCATGGATGTTGTTCGGCCTGCGCGATCATGTGCTCGCCGCCACCGAATCCGATCTCGAGGCGGATGCTGTCGACCGGATTGGGGAAAAGGAGCTTGAGGTCGGGCGGGGCGGGTTTGGCAAGCTGGATGGCAAGCCGCGGCAATAGGGCATCGAATAGTTCCGCCTGCCGAGGCCGCAGCGCATGACCCTTGCGCCGCCCGAAAAAGGCGCCGCGGCGAGCCTTGCTGCGATCGGACATGGACATGGCGGTCTCGACCGCCGCCATGTTGGACGCCTGAAGCTTCCAGGTCGACAGGATTAGGCCACCGCGGTTCTGATGTCCTTCACCAGGTCGGTCTTCTCCCAAGAGAAGCCGCCGTCCTTGTCGGGCGCGCGGCCGAAATGGCCGTAAGCGGCGGTGCGACGATAGATCGGCCGGTTCAGTTTGAGCGCGCGGCGGATATTGGTTGGCGTGAGACGGAAGATTTCGGGTAGCGCTCTTTCGAGCTTCTTCTCCTCGACCTTGCCGGTGCCGTGCATATCGACCAACAGCGACATCGGGTCGGCGACGCCGATGGCATAGGCGATCTGGATCGTGCAGCGTTCGGCAATGCCGGCGGCGACGACGTTCTTGGCGAGATAGCGCGCGGCATAGGCGGCCGAGCGGTCGACCTTGGTCGGGTCCTTGCCGGAGAAGGCGCCGCCGCCGTGCGGGGCGTAGCCGCCATAGGTGTCGACGATGATTTTGCGGCCAGTGAGACCGCAGTCCCCGTCGGGGCCGCCGACCACGAAATTGCCGGTCGGATTGACCAGGAAATCACTTGACCGCTTCGGCATCCAGCCATCCGGCAGCGCGGAAGCCACCGCGTCGCCGATCAAGTCTTTCACCATCGCCGGCGAGTACTTCTTGCCGTTGCGAGTCTCGGCATTGTGCTGGGTCGAGACCACCACCTTGGTGCACCCAACCGGCTTGCCGTCGATATATTGCACGGTCACCTGGCTCTTGGCATCGGGCTGCAGGTCGAACAGCTGCTTCGAGCGGCGCTTCTCCGCCAGCACCTTCAAAATCTTGTGCGCGAAGTAGATCGGGGCGGGCATGAACGAGCCCTTCTCGTAGACCTCGCTCTCCGTGCAGGCGAAGCCGAACATCATCCCCTGGTCGCCCGCGCCCTCCTGCTCCTCGCCCTTCTTCTTCTTGGCATCGACGCCCCTGGCGATATCGGGCGATTGGCCATGCAACAGCACCTCGATATCGGCGCCGTGATAGGAGAAGCCGTTTTGGTCGTAGCCGATCTCGCGCACGACGTCGCGCGCGATCTGACTGATGAGCTCGCGGTTGATCACGGCGTGGTTGCCGTATTTGCTGAACAACGGGGCCTGACCACGGCCCTCGCCGGCGATGACGATCTTGTTGGTAGTGCAAAGCGTCTCGCAGCCAAGCCGCGTATTCACCAAGCTGTCGTCGGCGATGCCGAGCTTGATATCGTTCTCGATGAACGCATCGAGGATCGCATCCGAAATCTGGTCGCAGACCTTGTCGGGATGACCCTCGGAGACGGACTCGCTGGTAAACAGATAATTGGCGTGTGACACAGAAGGCACTCCCCTCGCAGGCTCGATTGCTCCCCTCACGCCTTCTCGGCGTGGGGGTGTTTCTTGCAGCGTCCCCGCACGCGGTCAAGGTGTGGGCGAAGCGTGGGACGGCGGATGCGGCTAAGGCAAGTTGCTCTCGTCGGTCGCGGGTCCTGCGCCTGTCCGCTCAGTCGTCATCGTCGCCGGCGATCTCCTCGACGAGGTCGACGATGCGGCGCCTAAGCTTGGGCTCCTTGATCCGCATGAAGGCCTTGGTCAGGGAGAGCCCTTCGGAGGTGGCGAGGAAATCCGACACGTAGGCGGGGGAAGGCGCTTCTTTCATTCCTCCATCCGCCGACCCATGCAAGTTGGGAGCGCCTTCAAAGAAGAACGCTACGGGCACCTGCAGGATGTGGGATATTTGCTGCAATCGGCTGGCCCCGATGCGGTTGGTGCCTTTCTCGTACTTCTGCACCTGTTGGAAGGTGAGGCCGAGGGCATCCCCCAGCTTTTCCTGGCTCATTGCAAGCATCATGCGGCGCATGCGCACGCGGCTGCCGACATGCTTGTCAATGGGGTTCGGGGCCTTTTTGGCGGCGGCCATAACGATCTCCTATGCAGCCGTGGTGCTAGCTAATGTTCCCATTGCGGGGGTCCGGAACGCAATCGTATTCCGAGCAAAAACGCTGGTTACTGCAAAAAAATTGTTGAAACGTCAAAGCCGCCCAATCTATACCAGATACCTGATTGGAAAAGGCAATTCGCCGATAGTATCTATTGTAACGGATGCACGGAAAGTTGTAATTCCGCGGCCTGTTTCACAACTTTCAACTGAATCCGAGTTACGCGAACTATCCTGCCATTAGGCCCGCCTCAGGCGGGGGGTGCGCGCCAGCGCGAGACGAGGACCCCCAAAAAGGCAATGGCGACTACCACCCCGACAAGGGCGTCGCCCCAGCGGGCATAAAGGGTTGCCGCGACGGGTTGGGGCAGCGGCGCATCGAGCACGCCTTCGGCTCCGAGCGGCAAGGATTTGACGATGCGCCCGAGCGGATCGACCACTGCGGAAATTCCGCTATTGGCGGCCCGCACCAGCGGAAGCCCCTCCTCGATCGCGCGTATGCGCGCCTGCTGGAAGTGCTGGTAGGGGCCGGCACTGGCGCCGAACCATCCGTCGTTGGTCAGGTTGAGGAGCCAGCCGGGCCGTTCCCCACTTCCGGTCACGGACGGCCAGTCGAAATAGCGGCCGACATGGCGATAGAGCCAGCCCTTGTGCTCGCTGCGTGGCACCGCATTGCCGGGAAAAATGATTTCGTAGCAGACCAGCGGCAGAAAATTCGGCGCCCCTGGCGCCGGCTGAGTGCGTCGCTGCTCGCCGGGGATGAAGCCGCCGCGGACCTTGGTGAGTTGCATCAGGCCGAGCCGCTCGAGCAACCCCTGGAGTGGCAGGTATTCGCCGAATGGGACCAGATGGACCTTGTCGTAGACAGAAAGGATCGATCCGTGGTGGTCGATCACGTAAATCGAATTGTAGGCGCGCGTGACCGGGGCATTGACGGCGGTCTCGGGCGCGCGGATAGCCCCGGTGATCAGCACCGTTTCCGAAGGCAGGAGCGCCGCGATCTGCGCGAGCGCATCGGGTTCGCGCGTAAGGAAGAACGGAAACGCCGATTCCGGCCAGATCAGAAGCGTCACCCCGCGCAGGCCGGGAGATTGCGGGCCGCTCGGACGATCCGATAGCGCGAGATATCGGCTCATCACCTGCTGCTTCTGCGCATAGTTGAACTTTTCATCCTGCTGCAGATTGGGCTGCATGATGCGAAGGCGCACGTCCTCGACGTAGCTGGTAGGGGTGCGCTCGAGCCGCACGGCGCCGTAGAGCGCGAGCGCCGCGATCGCGGCCGCGCTCAGCGCGGGAGCCAGCCATGGCCGTCTGGTGTCGGCGCGCTCATCGGCAAGGACGGCAGGTGACGCATAGACCGCCACGGCGAGAAAGGTGAGGCCCCAGATACCCACGAGCGCCGCGCCCTGGGCGAGCCAGATGGGTGAGATCAGCGCATAGCCATAGGCGTTCCAGGGAAAGCCGCTGAACAAGTGACCGCGCAGCCATTCCGCAAGCGTGAGCGAGACCGCGAGCGCGAGCACGCGGGCCGCGCCGCGCGTCCAGATCAGTCGCGCCAGCGCGAGGCCGAACGCCGTGTAGACTGCCATCCCAGCGGGCAGCGCAACGACCGCGAACGGCAGCAGCCAGCCGAAAGTCTTGGCGTCGACCAGGAACGCATGGCCGACCCAATAGAGCCCGGCGAGGAAATAGCCGAAGCCGAACCACCAGCCGACCGCGGCGGTCGCCAGCACTCCACCGAAGCGGCGGCCGGCCGCGCCGTCGACGAGCCAGACCAGGATCGGAAACGTAATGAAGGGCAGCAGCCAAATGTCCGTGGGCGGCAGCGCCAGCGTCGTGGACGCGCCGGCGAGGAAGGCGATCAGAATACGCCACCATCCCTCGGCCAGTACGATGGTATGGGCGAGGCGAGTGAGCGTCACGGCCGGTGGGCGGACTTCGATGGGGTTGCGTCGGGAGAGAGCTTGTCCGCTTCGTCGCCGGTCACCGGCGGCGCCGACGCGGGTGCGCTCGGCGGCGCCGGCGCGGGTCCCAGCTGCCGCCGCGTGACGGGCCGGTTGCCGTTCTGCCGGTCGAGACTGCGATAGATCCTGAGTTTCTTCACGCGACGGGGATCGGCGTCGAGGATTTCGAGTTCGAACGGGCCGGGCCCAGGCACGAGCTCGCCGCGCACCGGCACGCGGCCGATCCGCGTCGCCACGTATCCGGCGAGGGTGTCCACGTCCTTGGCGATGTCGCCGACGTCGAATTCACCGATGACCGCCGCGACGTCCTCGAGGCTCGCGCGGGCGTCGGCGAGAAACGAGCCGTCGGACTGGCGCACCACGCTTGGCGCCATGTCCTCGTCGTGCTCGTCTGCGATCTCGCCGACGATCTGCTCGACGATGTCCTCGATCGATACGACGCCGTCAGCGCCGCCATATTCATCGACGACGAGGGCGAGATGGATGCGGGTCGTCTGCATCTTGGCGAGCAGATCGAGCACCGGCATGGACGGCGGCGCATAGAGGATTTCACGGATGATTTTCGTAGCCGACAGCGGCATCGACAGATCGATGGCTTTGAGGTCGAGGCCGGCAGGAAACGGCTTCTTGCGGCGGCGATTGGCGGTTGCGCTCAAGCTGGCGCGCACCGTCATGAACGCGACTAGATCGCGGATGTGGACCATGCCGGCGGCATCGTCGAGGGTCTCGTCATAAACCACGAGCCGCGAATGGCCCGCGCTCTCAAACACCTTCATGAGTTCGCCGAGCGTGATGTCGCGTTGCACGCCGATGATGTCGGCGCGCGGCACCATCACATCCACGATTCGCCGCTCGCGCAACGCGAGGATGTTCTTGAGCATGGTGCGTTCGGTCGGCGAGAAGCCGGTCTCGCCGGCGCCGTCTTCGAGCACGTCCGTGAGGTCGGCGCGGATACTGCTCGATTTCCAGCGGAAAATCGCCCGCAGCGCCCGCGTGAACCAATGGTCGGCGTTGTCGGGCGTGACTTGGCTCGGCCGTGATAGCGGCACCGGCAGATTGCGCGGCGCGCTCGGCTCGCTCGGACTGGGTGGGTCGGCCTCAGGCATGAAGACTAGACAACGCTGCGAGCAATGTAGGGGTCGGGCACGTCGAGTCGGGCGAGGATCGCGGTTTCGAGCTTTTCCATTGCAGCCGCCTCGTCGTCGCTCGCGTGATCGTAGCCGGCAAGATGAAGGAATCCATGCACCGCGAGGTGGGCAAGATGATGTGCAAAGAGTTTATGCTCGGCGCGCGCTTCACGTTCCGTCGTCTCGTAGGCGATTACGATATCACCGAGCAAGTGGGTTGTTCCACGAGCATGGCGCGGGTCCTTGGCGGGAAAGGAGAGCACGTTGGTCGTTGCGTCTTTAGAACGCCAATCGCGATTGAGCACCCGGATCGCCGCGTCGTCAGTGAGCACGATTGCAAGCTCGCCACGCTGGCCCTGGATTGTTGACGCCATGGACGCAGCTTCCCCGATTGCCCGGCGCAACAGCGCCTTGAGACTGCGCCGCGCCGTCCAGAGCGGGGATGCGACCACGATGTCGACCCTGAGCGGCGTCCGTCGTCGGCGCACCGGCGGCGGTGCGCGCCGTTTGCGCGCCACGAACGTCATCTCGCTTCCCCGCTCGCGGCGAGGATAATGCAAGCGAGAAGGCTCATTCCTTGGTCTCGCGCGCCCGCGCGGCCTTGAGCGCCGCCTTGTCGTAGGCGTCGACAATGCGCGCCACGAGCTCGTGCCGAATGACGTCCTCGGCGGTGTAGACGACGTGACCAATTCCCTCGACGTTGCGCAGGAGCCGCGTTGCTTCCGCGAGGCCCGAGGTCTGTCCGGGCGGCAGGTCGACTTGACTCGGATCGCCGGTGACGATCATGCGGCTGTTCTCGCCGAGTCGCGTGAGGAACATCTTCATCTGCATTGCGGTCGTATTCTGGGCCTCGTCGAGGATGATGACCGCGTTCGACAGCGTGCGTCCGCGCATGAAAGCGAGCGGCGCGATCTCGATCTCGCCGGTTTCTAGCGTGCGCTCGACGATGCGCGCATCCATCAGATCGTAAAGCGCGTCGTAGATCGGGCGCAAATACGGATCGACCTTCTCGCGCATGTCGCCGGGGAGGAATCCGAGACGCTCGCCCGCCTCGACCGCAGGCCGCGAGAGAATGATACGATCGACCTCCTTGCGCTCGAACAACTGCACCGCGTGCGCGACCGCGAGCCAGGTTTTGCCGGTGCCCGCAGGCCCGGTGCCGAAGACCAGCGCGTGGCGGCGCAGCGCGCGGATATAGGCGTCCTGCGCCGCGGTGCGCGCCCGCACGGGACGCTTGCGCAGGTTGATCTCCTCGAAAGTCGGCCGCGCGGTCGTCGGGTCATAGTCGAACAGCGAACCCTGCGCGATCGCCAAGCGGATCGCACCTTCGACGTCGCCGGAGACCAGCTCGTCGCCGCGCTTGAGCTGCTCGTAGAGTCCCTCCAGCACCCGCCGCGCGCGCTCCACGCCGTCGCGCGAGCCCGCCAGGGTGATGTGATTGCCGCGCTGCTCGGCGACCACGCCAAGACGACGTTCGATCAGCGCGAGATTCTGCCCGTATTGCCCGAACAACAGGGACGCGAGCCGATTGTCGTCGAAAGCCAGCACGACCTGGGTTGCGGAATTGTCGCCGGGGGTGGGCGAGGACACCAACGATCCGCTGTCCGATCGAGATGAGCGCAACGGTTCAGGCCTCCATCAGCATCGCGTCCGCGTCGATGCGGGTTTCGGCGAGCGCACCGAATAGGCTGTTGGCGCCGAGGTCGGTGATCGTCACCGCTGCGATGTCGCCGATCATTATCGCTGGTGCCATGACCTGAACCGGTTGGAGATATGGGGAGCGGCCGACGATCTGGCCAGCATGGCGTCCCGTCTTTTCAAACAGAACCTCGAAGCTGCGGCCGAGCCATCGCGCGTTGAACGCAGCTTGGTGGCGGTCGATGGCCGCCTGCAGGCGGTAGAGCCGCTCGGATTTCACCGCCTCCGGCACCTGATCCGGCATGTCCGCGGCCGGCGTTCCCGGTCGCGGCGAGTACTTGAAGGAAAAAGCGCCGGCGTAGCCGACCTCGTCGAGGAGCGACAGCGTCGCGCGAAAATCCTCCTCGCTCTCGCCGGGGAAGCCGACGATAAAGTCGGACGAGAATGCCATCTTCGGTTGCGCGGCGCGCATGCGCGCAATGGCCTTTAGATAATCCGCGCGAGTGTGGCGGCGATTCATGCGCGCGAGGATGCGGTCGCAACCCGACTGCACCGGCAGGTGCAGGTAGGGCATCAGGCTCGGGAGATCGCGATGCGCCGCGACCAGGCTCGCCTCCATGTCGCAGGGATGGCTCGTGGTGTAGCGCAGGCGCGCGATCCCAGGCAGCTCGGCAACGCGCTCCAGCAATCGCCCAAGCGTCCAGGCCGCCCCGTCGGGTCCTTCGCCGTGATAGGCATTGACGTTCTGGCCGATCAACGTGACTTCGCGCACGCCGGCGTCGGCCAATCGCTCGACTTCGGCGACGATCTTGATCACCGGTCGCGACACCTCCGCGCCACGCGTGTAGGGCACGACGCAAAAGGTGCAGAACTTGTCGCAGCCTTCCTGCACGGTGACGAAGGCGCTGACGCCGCGCGCACGCGTCGCCGCGCGGCTCGGCGCCCGCAAAATATCGAACTTGTCCTCGACCGGAAATTCCGTGTCGACGACCGCGCCCTCGCGTTCGGCCCGGGCGAGCAAACCGGGCAGACGATGGTAGTTTTGCGGGCCCACGACGAGATCGACCACCGGTGCGCGGCGGATGATCTCCTCACCTTCGGCCTGGGCGACGCAGCCCGCAACGGCAACGGTCAAGCGGCGTCCGTTGCGCGCGGCAGCGGCTTTAAGCGCGCGCATGCGGCCGAGCTCGGAATAGACCTTGTCCGCGGCTTTCTCGCGGATGTGGCAGGTATTGAGGATGACGAGATCGGCATCCTCGATGTGGGCGGTCTCCGCGAAGCCCTCGGGCGCGAGCGTGTCCGCCATACGATGGGAATCGTAGACGTTCATTTGGCAGCCGAAGGATTTGACGTAGAGCTTGCGCGGTCGGGTCATGCAAGGTGGCGTCGTTTTGCCCGCTCAGGTGCCTCAACGCTTTGATACGCCTCGTAAATCCCGCGCCAGGGCGAGCGGCCGATGGGTGAGGTTTTTACCCGCTTTGACGTCAAAAGCAAATGGGTGTGGGTTGTTGCATTCGCTATTCCAGAGCGCGGATGTCGGCGTCCTTGATGACCTTCGACCATTTGGCGATTTCGGTCTTGATATAGCCATCGAGCGCATCGGGCGCGGTGGCGTCGACGGTCATTCCGAGATCGGCGAAGCGCTGTTGGACCTCCGCCTGGCCCACAAGCCGCGTCACCTCCGAGTTCAACCGCAGCACGATGTCGCGCGGCGTTCCGGCCGGCGCGACCAGTGCGAACCAGGTCGCTGCCTCGAAGCCGGGCAGCGCCACCTCCGCGATCGTGGGGATTTCAGGCGCGCTGGCCGCTCGCTGTGCGCTGGTGACGGCGAGCGCTCGCAACGAGCCCGCCTTCACGTTGCCGATCACGGCTGAGAGATTGGCGAAGATCAAGTCCAGCTGACCGCCGAGCAGATCGTTGATCGCCGGCGCTTCCCCGCGATAGGCGACGTGCACCATCTTGATGCCGGCCTGGAGCGAAAAAAGCTCACCCGCCATGTGCGGCGTGGTCCCGAGCCCGCCCGAGCCGAAATTGATGGCGCCGGGCTTGGCCTTGCCCAGCGCGATCAGCTCCTTGACCGATCGCACCGGCACGGAGGGATGAACGACCAGCACCAACGGCGAGACGCCGGCCGGGGCTACCGCGACGAAGTCTCTGGCCGCGTCGATGGAGAATTTGCGATAAAGCGCCGGCGCGACCGCCAGCGTGGTCTGGCTGCCCATCATCAGCGTGTATCCGTCGGCCGCGGATTTCGCCAATGCTTCGGCGGCGATCATTCCGCTTGCGCCGGGACGGTTCTCCACCACGATCGATTGACCGAGCGTCTCGGTCAGCTTCTGCGCCAGAATTCTGGCGGCGACGTCGGTGCCGCCGCCAGCGGCGAAGCCGACGAAGATTTTGACCGGCTTGTCCGGGTATGCCGTGATCTGGGCGTTTGCCGCCGGCAGATCTACGGCAAGCGCGAGGCCGAGCAGCAAGCCGAGCAGCATCCACGACGGTTCCGCTAAGGCTCTCTTATTCATCGCAAGACGCGCCATCAGCGTTTCGGCTTGTCGTCGAGCGGAAGCGCGTAGAGTTCGAGCCGATGATCGACCAGCCGATAACCGAGGCGCCGCGCCACGTCGGCTTGCAGGCGTTCGATGTCTTCCGACTGGAACTCGATGACCTCGCCAGTGCGCAGATTGATGAGATGGTCGTGATGGCTGTCGGGCATCTGTTCATAGCGCGCGCGCCCGTGGCGGAAGTCGTGGCGCTCGATGATGCCGGCATCCTCGAATAGCTTCACCGTCCGGTAGACCGTCGAGATCGAGATGCGGTCGTCGACCGCGGAGCAGCGCCGGTAGAGCTCCTCCACATCCGGGTGGTCGTCGGCCGCCGCCAGCACGCGCGCGATCACGCGCCGCTGTTCGGTCATGCGCATACCCTTGGCGCTGCATAAGGCTTCGATGTCTTTGGGCTTCGGAGCGTTCACGACGCCTCTCCGTGCGACCGCAATATCACGCCGGGGGATTGGAATCCATCGCCTCCGCTTCGAGCGCCGATCCGTGATCACACCAGATCGCGGCGAAGAATGAGCGCGGCGGAACCGCGGCCGGCCGGGTAATATGCCTCGCGCCGCCCGACCTCTCGGAAGCCGGCGCGCCGATAAAGCCGCAGCGCCGGCACGTTGCCCTCGTCCACCTCGAGAAAGACCGAGCGCGCGCCGAGCCCTGCGAGCCGGCGCAGATTGATGTCGAGTAGTTGCCGTGCCAGTCCGCTCCCCCTCCGGGAGGAGGCGACGGCGATCGACAAGATCTCCGCTTCCTCGAGAACGACCCGTGACACGATGAACCCGATCAGGCTGCGTCCCGCCATGGCGCGATGGGCGACGACGTTGCGATCGAAAAGCAAGCGTTCGAATTCGCCGTCGCTCCATCCGCGATGGAACGAAGCGCCGTGGAGCGCGGCCAAGGCGCGCGCGTCGCGCGGACGGGCGTCCGACAGCACGGGTTCGCGCGCGAACAGGCGGCTGACGATCCCTATCATCGGCGGGGCAGGCGCGCGGCGGCTTGCGGCTGCGCGTCGGGTGCGCGCAGATAGAGCGGCTT
>JAFAHL010000398.1 GCA_019237215.1 Hyphomicrobiales bacterium
TAGCCGCCGATCGCGTTGGCTGCAAAGTACTGGCGTTTCTTGACGTACTCCTCGGGCGGAATCGTCTGCGGCGTGATGTTCTTGTTCGCGAGCATGCCGTCGATCGCACCCCAATCGGCGTTTTCGATGATGGCGTGGCGGTAGTAGTCCTCCGCCTCCTTCTGACTTGGCCGACAGATCACCTGGCCGACGGTAAAGATCTCGATGTCGCGATCAAAACGTTGCGCCGCGCTCCGGATCTCCGCGACCTTCTTCGCATTGCCCTCGAGCGACGTTCGCGAGCCCGCGGTCGCCACGAAAAATGCATCGCAGTTGCGCAGCGCAAAGGCCTGGCCGACCTCCGAGGAGCCGGCATTCATGATGATCGGTCGCGTGTCGCCGTAGGGCTTGGGGTCGGCGCGCACGCCCTTGAGATCCAGGAACCGCCCGTGGAAATCAAAATCGCCGCGTTCCGACCAGGCTCGCTTGACGACATCGAGCCATTCCTGGGCAAAATCGTAGCGCGCGTCGTGCTCGCGCTGCGTCACCCCGAACATCTCGAACTCGCCCTCGTTCCATCCAACTACGAGGTTGACGCCGAAGCGTCCTTCGCCGACGTGGTCGGCGGTCACGAATTCCTTGGCCGCGATCAGCGGGTGAAAGAGAGGCGCATGCACCGTGCCGAACACGGTCATGCGCTCGGTCGCCGAGAGGAGGCCGACGGCCCAGGTGATGGTCTCGAGCGTGCTGCCGTGAAAATCGGTGTCGCCGCCGTAACCCTTCCAGCGGCCGATCGGCAGCATGAAATCGATGCCCGCCGCATCCGCCATGCGCGCCAGGCGGCGGCAGTCCGGCCAGCTCGCCGACCAGCGCTCCGGCACCTTGGTGGCGGAGCGGCCGGACGAGCAATTGGCGCCGAAAATGCCGATCTTCAGCGCGTTGGCGTTGTACATGGCGATGCGCTCGCGCATCGAGGCCGAGCGGGCCGACACGACGTTCTCCATCAGGTTCCGACGTTGCAGCGCATGGCGCGTCTACGGCCGATAGGGCCCAAGCTCCTTCAACGCCGCCTCCACGAAGGAGTCATCGACCACCTGGTCGAGATCGACGGCGCCCTTGATGAGACCCTGGGCGGTGTAGAAGGCGAGATCATGAGCGAGACTTGCCCTGTTCACGCGTCCGTCCGGATTCATGCCGGTCGGGGTGATCAACTTGTAGATATCGCGGCCCTTGATCGGCGTCGCCTCGGACAGGATGGCAATGACATCGTCCGCGTTCGGTCCGTCGAGGCGGCCGTTTTGGAGCGCACCGTTATAAAAGCGCACAGCGCGGATGTAGGCGCGCATGAACCGTCGGGCGTCATCGGCGCGCTTGAATGCGAACTCCTCCGAATAGAGCAGGACCGCGATCTGGTGGTTCGGCAGGATCTCATCGTCGGATTTGATGAGGACTGCATCGCCATTCCGGATCGCGAGCGCAGGACCGGGCTCCACCGACGCCGAGGCGTCGACCGATTTGTTCTTGAGCGCGGCGACGTGGTCCGGCAATGGAAGATCGACGGTCTCGACGTCGGAATATTTCAGCCCGGCGGATTGCAAGAGGGCGTTGAGCGTCGACGTATTGCTCACCCCGGGGGCATTCATCGCGAACTTCATGCCCTTGAGATCCTGCGGCGACCTGTAGCGCCCGCTCTCGACATGATCCTTGCGGACGAGAATTTTGGTGGCGCCGTAACCTGCCGGGGACGACGCCTTGTCGGCCACGATCTTGATCTTGATGCCGCGCGCCACCGCATTGTAGAGCCCGGCCGAGGCGGAGCCGGCGCCGGCTTCGATCTGTGCGGCCCCGAGCGGGGCCACCATATCCGCCGCCGAGCGAAAATTGGTCACTTTGACGTCGAGGCCTTCGTCGCGGAAATAGCCCTTCTGGTCCGCGATGAAGATCGGTGCGTCGCTCGTGCTGCTGGTCGCCCCGACCGTTATCGCCTGCGCGGCCGCTGTGCCGGTTGGCGTCAGCAGAGCGTACAAGAATGCGCACACGACGAACCCGGACGGCGTCTTCCGCACGCGCGCTTCTCCCCTGCGATCGAATGCTCGCAATTTACGAATATCAGGATGCGCGAGCAACTTCGACCGCGCGCAGACCGCCGGAAGTTCCGCGCATGTTCTTTTGACGGCGAGGTTCGCAGGCAGGCATCCCGCAAAGGCTTGCGAACGCCACCATCGGGATCTAGCGCCAAAATGGCTTGATCCTCGCCAACGCCGCATGCGCGTCGGTTGCACGTTGCAGAACCGCGTCGAGGCGGGCGTCTTCACGTCCCGTCAGCAATCCGGCGGCGAAGGCGCGCTTCGGGTTTCCTCGCCGGCGCCGATTCCGCCGTCCCTCATCGGCAATGGCCGTGATGCGATCTTCATGAACCGCGATGTCGTTGAGATCGCCCAGGCAATCTTGCACGCTTTCCAGCCGCGAGAGAAACTTCTCCCGCCGCTTCGACGCCTTCTTGCCCGGGAAAAGGCCGGCGAAGAACTCCGAGGCGTATCGCACCTTCTTGGCTTGAATGCGCAGCTTATGACGGCTGCGGGCGTCGAGCCGGGTGAGCGTTTTGCCCTTCTTGCGCATCTTCTTGAAGCGGCGCGTCAACTGGTCGGCAGCGGAAATTTCGATGGGGATGTCACCACGATCGTGGACGAGGTCGTCTTGCGGTCTCCTCCACTGCCCTGCTTCCAGCCAGCCGGCAATCTTGAGCGTCAGTGCGCGAAACCGCCCCGACCGTGCCGCATCCTGCGCGCGTGCGAGCGCCGCCGCGCGTTGCTGCGTGAGATCGCGCGAGAGACTCGAAATTCCCTGCAATCGCGAATGCCGCCGTTTCACCGGCATGACCACGCGCGTTACCAGCACTTCGAGCTCGCGCGCGGGGCCAAGCTCGCCGGTCAGCCATTTCAGTTCCTCTTTGAACGCGGCCGTTTGCGGGTCCTGCAGAATATCGGCGAACAGCGAGATCGCCGGCGCGCAGCCGCCGCAACCCCACCCGCATCTGATGCACGCCTTCCGGATCTCCCGCGAGCAGCGCCGGCACGTTGTCGATGACTTGCTTGAGGCATGCAAGCCCGATGGCTTTGAAGGCGTCGCGCGTGCTGGTTCCGCGAGATAGATCAATCGGATCAGCTTTCACGGGCGCGGCTTCGCTGCCTTCGAGCAGCTCATAGCCGCGTTCGGACTTGCTCTTGAGTGCGAGCTGGCCCGCGACCGCATGGGTCACCTCGCGCGCGACCTCGAACAGCTCGGCCTCATGACCTCGTTTGAGCTCGAGCTCGATCTCGCATAGCGGCTTGGAGCGGTCGCCGGTGTCGATTTCACCCCTGTCCAGCGTCAATGCGATATCGCTGTCGCCGTTGGTGAGCGGATAGGTTTTACGCCGCACCCGCGTCTCGAAAATGGGTTTCAGCTGCCGACAAAATTTGCGGCTCAGCAACGGCTCGAGCGCCGTGCCTTGAGCGAGGCGCAGGTCGGGCATTGCGCCGTCGATTTCGCTTTCCCATTCGTCGCGCTCGAACAGGTCCGAATGTCCTGCGGACTTGATCGTCTGAACGTAGCGATCG
>JAFAHL010000462.1 GCA_019237215.1 Hyphomicrobiales bacterium
CAGCCGCCCGAGCGGCGTGAGCACAAAGCGCCCGCGTGTCGACTCGACCACGATCCCCAGCGTCGAGAGCGCGCGCAGCAGTCGATAGACGCGATCGGGAACGAGACCGCGCGCCGCGGCGATCGCGGCGTGGTCCTCGACGCCGTCTTCCATCACGTCGGCGAGACCGAGCCGCGCGAAAGTTCCAACCGCGCGCGTCACCCACAGGCTGCTCAACAGTTGCAGCATTTTCTTGTGCAGCAACGCCGGATTGACGTCGGAGGCTTTATCGCGCTTGCCGTCCACGATCCCGTTCCACAAGACATCGTGCCGCGGCGACGCCCGAGGGGGCGGCCGCGCGCTCCGCATAACCCAATTCATCGAGCGAGGCTAGGCACGCGCGCTCCTGCAGCCGCCGCCGCACCCTGCCGGATTGTGCTCATGAGGCCCGCGAACGTCACTTTACAGTCCCGATCGCTTCGGGCTCAATGCCGGCAAAGACCGCGCAGCGGCCACAAATTCCCGCGAGGAGGAACACGATGTCAGCGCATCGAGCCAAGCGTCCCATCACATTGATCGCCGCAGCAGCAGCGCTGTCGGTCGCCGCATCCGCCGCGCTCGCTCAGGACAAAACCTTCGAGCTCAAGCTTTCGCACTGGGTGCCGCCCACGCATCCGCTGCAGAAGGCGATGGAAGAATGGGGCGCGTCGATCGAGAAGGCGTCGAACGGCACCATCAAGTCGAAAGTGTTCCCGTCCCAGCAGCTCGGCAAGGCCTTCGACCACTACGACATGGCGCGCGACGGCATCGCCGACCTGACCTATGTCAATCCGGGCTATCAGCCCGGCCGCTTCCCCATCATCTCCGCCGGCGAATTGCCGTTCCTGGTGGGCGACGCCAAGGGCGGCATCCGCGCGATCGACGCCTGGTATCGCAAATACGCGTCGAGCGAGATGAAAGACGTGAAGCATTGCTTCTCCTTCATCCTCGATCCGCTCACGTGGCACTCGAGCAAAAAGAAGATCGTGGTGCCGGCCGACATCAAGGGAATGAAGGTTCGCCCGTCGCAAGCGACCGTGGCGGCCTGGGTGACGCTGCTCGGCGGCACCAACGTGCAGGCGAGCGCGACCGAGGTGCGCGACGTGATGGAGAAGGGCGTGGCGGAGGCGGTCACCTTCCCCTGGGGATCGGTGCCGCTGCTGGGCGTCGACAAGGTCACGAAGTATCACATGGACGCGCCACTCCACACCGTCACGTTCCAGTGGCTGATGAGCCCGCGCACCTATGCGGCCATGTCGGCGGCGCAGAAGAAGGTCATCGACGACCACTGCACCACCGAGTGGGCGGGAAAATTCGCCGATCCGTGGGCGGATTTCGAGCACGCGGGTCTGGCCAAGGTCAAAGCCGAGCCGGGACACGAGGTCTACACGATCACTGACGCGCAGCTCGAGGAATGGAAGAAGTCGGCCGAGCCATTGGAGAAGCAGTGGACCGACAACGTCCGCAAGGCCGGCGGCGATCCGGATACCATCATGAAGGAGCTCAAGCAGTCGCTCGCCCAATACAAGGCGGCGTACTGACCGGCATCTTCCCCGCCTCGCTCGCTCAAGCCGTCGCGCGATGAAGACGGCGGCAGGGGCGCCTCGCCGCTGCTTGCGGAGACGCCCCAGCCGCCCGAGCGGCGCTTGCAGTCGCCGCCCGCTCGCGCGCATGCTCAACGGCGCACACGTCGATTTGAGGAATGGCTGATCCCGTCATGGCCACGGCCCAATCGAACCCGGACGTCGTGGTCAGGCGTGGCCGCATGGACCGCTTCATCGACGGGATCGAGCTGCTGGCCGCGTTCTTCGTCGGCATCGTCGCCGCCGACATCTTCAGCTCGGTCCTGCTGCGATACTTCTTCAGCGTTCAGATTCCCGACAGCTACGACTTCGGACGGCTCCTTCTGGGCATCCTGATCTTCTGGGGCATCGCCGCCACCTCGTACCGCGGCACTCACATCACGGTCGACCTCGTCCACGCCAATGTCGGCCCGAAACTGCAGCGCTTCATCGACGTGTTCGCGACGCTGGTCCTGCTGTTCGTCGTCTCGTTCCAGACCTGGACCTTGTTCGACAAGGTCCTCAGCACGCGGGCCGACAATGTGTTGACGTTCGATCTGCGGTTGCCGACCTGGCCGTTTTTCCTGGTGGCCTGGCTCGGCGACGTATCCGCGGTACTGCTGATCGCCGTACGCACCTACCGGCTGATCTTCCACCCGGAATTGATGGGCGGGCAGTACCAGATCAGGCCCGTCGAGTGAGCGTGGCGATGGGCACGGATGCGGTCGCCATCATCGGCTTCATCACGCTGTTCGCACTGATGCTGCTGCGCGTGCCGGTGGGCATGGCGATGGGGTTGGTCGGCGTCTCGGGCTTTGCCTATCTCGTCAACGGGGATGCTGCCTTCAAGATCGTCGGTCACACGTCCATGCGCACGGTGACCGATTACACCTTCGGCGTCATTCCGATGTTCCTTCTGATGGGAGCGTTCGTCACCAATTCCGGCATGAGCCGCGAGCTGTTCCGGGCGGCGAACGGCTTTCTCGGCCATCGCCGCGGCGGACTCGGCGTCGCGACGATCGCGGCCTGCGGCGGCTTTGCCGCGATCTCCGGTTCCTCGGTCGCAACCGCGGCCACTTTTTCCACTGTCGCCTACCCGGAAATGCGGCGCTACGGCTATCCGCAGTCGTTTGCCGCCGGCGTCATCGCCGCCGGCGGAACGCTCGGCGCGATGCTGCCGCCATCGACGGTTCTCGCCGTCTACGGCATCATCACCGAGCAGGACATCGGCAAGCTGTTCATCGCCGGGATCGTTCCCGGCATCCTCGCCGCCTCGATGTACATGATGACGGTCGCCGTCATCGTCTGGGCGCGGCCCAAATATCTGCCGGCTGGTCCGCGCACCCGGTGGAGGGAACGGCTCAAAGGCCTGCGCGACATCTGGGCGACGCTGCTGCTTTTCTGCTTCGTCATCGGCGGCCTCTACGGCGGTCTGTTCACGCCCACGGAGGCCGGCGGCATGGGCGCGGGCGGCGCGTTTTTGATCGGCGTGCTGCGCGGTCGCCTGACCCGCCTCGACATCCGCCGCTCGCTGCTGCAGGCGACGCGCACCGCCGCCGCGGTGTTCACGGTGCTGATCGGCGCACTGCTGTTCGGCTATTTTCTCACCATCACCCAGACGCCGCAGAAAGTGACCGCATTCCTCACCGGGCTCGGGCTCGGCCGTTACGGGGTGCTGGCGCTGATCATGGTCATGTACGTGGTGCTGGGATGCCTGATGGATGCGCTTGCCATGGTGATCCTGACCGTCCCGATCATCTTTCCCGTGATCAAGGAACTCGGTTTCGACCCGATCTGGTTCGGCGTCATCATCGTGATGACCGTGGAGCTGGGGCTCATCCATCCCCCGGTCGGAATGGTGGTCTTCGTGATAAAAAGCGTGATCCAAGACATAAACTTCTCGACCATCTTCGCCGGCGTACTGCCGTTCATCGCGACCGATCTCATTCGGCTCGTGATTCTGATCGCCTTCCCGGCCATCGCGTTGTGGCTCCCGTCGCGCATGTGAATTTGCACCGCTTCGACACAGGAGGTTGAGATGGTTCGTCTGCTACTCGCCGCCGCCTTTTCGCTGTTGATCGCGAGCCCCGCCGCGCTCGCCACCGACGCCAGGCAAATGGAGGAGAACAAGAAGATCGTCGCCGCCTTCTACGACGCCGCGGTCAACCAGAAGGACTTCGAGAAAGCCTCGCAATATCTCGGCGCCCGCTATACCCAGCACAATCCGTTGGCGGCCGACGGCCGGGAAGGCTTCAAAAGCTTCATCGCCTTCTTGAAGGACAAGTTTCCGAACAACCGCAGCGAGATCAAGCGCATCTTCGCCGACGGCGATTACGTCATCGTCCATGTGCATGCCGTGCGCGAGCCGGGCACGCGCGGCAACGCCATCGTCGACATTTTCAAGCTCGAGAACGGCAAGGTGGTCGAGCATTGGGACGTGATCCAGCCGATCCCGGAGAAAGCCGCCAACGACAACGGCATGTTCTAGCCGTGCCCATTGACGTATAGCAGCGAGTGAGGCCATCCGCGCGGGTGACGACTTATGGCAGCATATGTTCGCAATCGACTGGCGATCGCGCTCGCAGCCGCGATGTTGCTTGCGCCGGCAGGCCCCGGCGCATGGTCGCAGACGACGGGGCCGATCAAGATCGTCGTTCCCTACACGCCCGGCAGCGGCCCCGACATTCTCTCTCGCCTGATGGCGGAGCAGATCGGCCGCGCGCAGGGACCGACCGTGGTGGTCGAGAATCGCCCGGGCGGCGGCACGGTGATCGGAACCGAAGCGGTCGAGCGCGCCGAGCCGGACGGCCGCACGGTTCTGCTGGTGGCGAATTCCTTCGTCATCAATCCGCCCTTGCAACGAGCGAGCTACAATCCATCGACGAGCTTCGAACCGGTCTGTTATCTCGCGGCGACGCCCATGGTCCTGGTCGTGCTGGGCTCGTCGCCCTACCGGACGCTGAACGATTTGATCGCCGCGGCGCGCGCCAAGCCCGGCGAACTCGCGTTCGCTAGCGGGGGACCCGGCTCCTCGCTGCATATCGCCATCGAGGTGCTCAAGCGCGCGGCGGACATCAACATCACCTACGTGCCCTACGGCGGCACCGCGCCGGCGATCAACGCGCTCATGGGCAATCACGTGGCCGCGGTCTGGGCCGACTATCCCACGGTGGTATCGCAGCTGCAGTCCGGCACGCTGCGCGGGCTCGTGACCACCTCACACGCCCGCATCGAGACGCTGCCGGATGTGCCGACGCTGGGCGAGACCGGCGTCAGCAAATACGAGGCGGAGATCTTCTACGGCATCGTGGCGCCGGCGAAGACGCCGTCCGACGTGCTCAATCGGTTGTCGGGCGCCTTCAGCAGCGCGCTGAAAGCCCCCGACATGAAGGCCAAGCTTGCCCAGCAGGGACTCTTTCCGGCCGGGATGTGCGGCGCGGAATTCGGCGCTTACCTGCGCCGGCAGATCGAGGAATACAGCCGCGTCATTCGCGAGGCGGATATCACGGTCAAATAGTTCGGAGGCGTGGCCGCGGCGGACCGGCGCCGCCGCAGGTAGCATTCGCGCCAGCGCCGATATAGCCTCCCTCGCGCCAAGGCAGAGGCGATGGAACGCTCTTTCAAGAAAGAGGTGCAGGCGCTCACGCTCGGCGAGGGCGAGACCTTCCGCGGCGAGGGCATCCTCGCGGTGACCAAGGCTCTGCTGCAGTCCGGCGTGAGTTACGTCGGCGGCTATCAAGGCGCGCCGGTGTCGCACCTGCTCGACGTTCTGGTCGACGCCGAGGACATCATCGGCGATCTCGGCGTGCATCTCGAAACCTGCACCAACGAGGCTTCGGCCGCGGCCATGCTGGGCGCCTCCATCAACTATCCGCTGCGCGGCGCGGTGACCTGGAAATCCATCGTCGGCACCAACGTGGCGGCCGACGCGCTGTCGAACCTCGCCTCCCCCGGCGTCCTCGGCGGCGTCATGATCATCCTCGGCGAGGACTACGGCGAGGGCGCGAGCGTCATCCAGGAGCGCTCCTACGCCTACGCCATGAAATCGTCGATGTGGCTCATCGACCCGCGCCCGGATCTGCCGACCATCGTGCGCATGGTCGAGGAGGGCTTCGAGCTTTCCGAGGCGAGCCACGCGCCGGTGATGATGGAGCTGCGCATCCGCGCCTGTCACGTCACCGGCGAGTTCAAGACCAAGGCTAACCGCCGCGGCGCGTTTTCCGGCAAGAATCGCCTCGCCGGGCCGCCGCGCTTCGACTATGGCCGGCTGGCGCATCCGCCCGTCATCTATTCGCAGGAGCGGCTCAAGGTCGAACAGCGGCTTCCGGCCGCGCAGCAATTCATCCGCGCGCGCAAGCTCAACGAGGTGATCGCGGGCGATCACGCCGACGTCGGCATCATCGTCCTCGGCGGGCTCACCAACGGCGTGCTGCGCGCGCTGGCGCGGCTCGATCTCGCCGATCTTTACGGCGCGAGCCGCATTCCGCTCTACGTGCTCAACGTCGGCTTTCCGCTGGTGCCGGAGGAGCTGCGCGAGTTCTGTGCGGGAAAACGCGCCGTGCTCGTGGTCGAAGAAGGCAGTCCCGATTACATCGAGCAGGCGGTCAACGTGGAGCTGCGGCGCGCCGACATTGCGACCCGCGTGCTCGGCAAGGGGACGCTGCCGCGCGCGGGCGAGTACACATCCGAGGTGCTGCTCAACGCGCTTGCGTCGTTCCTCGCCGAGGTACGGCCCGCGGGCATCGACGTCGATGCGATTGCGGCGCGTGCGAAAAGCCTGCTCGCGCCCAAGGCCGCCGCCATGGCGGCGGTCGGCGATATCCCGGCGCGGCCGCCGAATTTCTGCACCGGCTGCCCCGAACGGCCGGTGTTCAGCGCCATCAAGCTGATGCAGCGCGAGCTCGGCCCGACCCACATCAGCGCCGACATCGGCTGCCATTCGTTCGCGACCTTCGCGCCGTTCAGCCTGGGCAATTCCATCCTCGGCTACGGCATGTCGCTCGCGAGCGCGGCCGCGGTCACCCCCAACATGGACCGCCGCCCGATCGCGGTGATGGGCGACGGCGGCTTCTGGCACAACGGCCTCATCACCGGGGTCGCCTCGAACCTGTTCAACAAGGGCGACGGCGTGCTGATCGTGATGAAGAACGGCTACGCCTCCGCCACCGGCCAGCAATATCTGCCCTCGAGCGCCGCCAATCGGATCGGCGCGCCGACCGGCATGACCATCGAGCAGACCTTGCTCTCGCTCGGCGTGAAATGGCTGCGCACGGTGCGCAGCTACAGCGTCGCCAAGATGACGAAGACCTTGAAAGCGGCGATGCGCAGCGCCGAGCACGGCCTCAAGGTGATCATCGCCGACGGCGAATGCCAGCTCGCGCGCCAGCGTCGCGTGCGCGCCGAAGACGCCGAGAAGCTCAAGCGCGGCAAGCGGGTGGTGCGGGTACGCTTTGGCGTCGACGACGAGATCTGCACTGGCGACCATTCCTGCATCAGGCTCTCCGGTTGCCCTTCGCTCACCGTCAAGCCCAATCCGGATCCGCTGCGCAGCGATCCGGTGGCGACCGTGATCGAGAGTTGCGTCGGCTGCGGACTGTGCGGCGAGGTGGCCCATGCCGCCGTCCTGTGTCCCTCGTTCTATCGCGCCGAGATTATCCGCAATCCGAACTGGTGGGATCGCGCGCTCCACCGCGTGCGCGCGAGGATCATCGGCGTCTTCGCGCCCCGCCGCGCCGAGGCGCGCGCATGAGCGCCCCGCAGCCCCGACCGATCACCATTCTCATCGCCGCGCTCGGCGGCGAAGGCGGCGGCGTGCTCACGGACTGGATCGCCAGCGCGGCCGCGCAGCTCGACTTTCCGGTGCAGTCGACCTCCATCCCCGGCGTCGCCCAGCGCACCGGCGCCACCACCTATTACATCGAGATCGTGCCGGTGCCGGCGCGCGAGCTTCCCGCTCGGCCGGTGCTGGCGCTCGCGCCCGGCGTCGGCGACGTCGACATCGTGCTGGCGAGCGAGCTCATGGAAGCGGGCCGCACCATCGCCGGCGGCTTCGTCACACCCAATCACACGCTAGTGATCGCCTCGACCGCGCGCTCCTATCTGGTGGTGGAGAAGATGGCGATGGGCGATGGCCGCTACGACAGCGCCCGCCTGATCAAGGCGGTCGAGACCAATGCACAAAGCCATCTCCTTCTCGACATGAACGCGCTCGCCAAGCAGAGCGGCGCGATGATCAACGCGGTCATGCTCGGGCTGATCGCGGGCTGCGGGCGCGTGCCGATCCCCGCGGCGGCGTTCGAGCGCGCGATCCGTGCCGACGGCAAGGCGGTCGACGCCAATCTCAAGGGCTTCCGCGGCGGTCTAGACGCCGCGACGAACGCGAATGCTCGGCCCGCCGTGAGCGGCATCGCCAACGAGGCTCGCGCGGCCGCCGACGCGGATGCGCTTGTCGCGCTCGAACGCGCGATCGTCATGCCGGCGGCGGCCCGCGACGTCGTGCTCGCTGGCGCGCGGCGGCTCGCCGCCTATCAAGACCTCGCTTATGCGCAACTCTATCTCGACCGGCTGGCGCCGATCCGCGCCGCCGACGCGCGCGTCGGAGCCGGTGGGCGCCTGGTCAGGGAAACCGCGCGTCACCTCGCCGTGCGCATGTCGTACGAGGACGTCATCCGGGTAGCGCAGGCCAAGATCGATCCAGCGCGCTTGCCGCGCATCGCCGCCGCCGTGGGGGTCAGTCCCGACGAGCCATTCACCGTGACCGAGTTCCTCAAGCCCGGTGTGGAGGAACTGTGCTCGCTGCTTCCCCCTCGGCTCGCCGAGCGCATTCTCGCCACGGCCGAGCGGCACGGCCTGCTCGCGCGCCTGCATTGGGGGATGGAGGTCAACAGCGCGTCGGTGTCGGGCTTTCTGCGCTTCTGGCTGCTGGCCAAGCTGCGCGGCTGGCGGCCGAAATCGTACCGCTTCCAGCAAGAGCAGCATGCGATCGAAGCGTGGCTGCGCCGCATCGCCGAGGCGGCGCGGCTCTCGGGCGATCTCGCGCTCGAGGTCGCGGACTGCGCGCGGCTGATCAAGGGCTATGGCGAGACCTTGCAGCGCGGCACCGCCAATTACCGCCTGATCGAGACGCGCATCATCCGACCGATCTTGGCGGGAGGCATCCCGCTCGCGCTCGGCATCGACGCGATCGCGAGCGCGCGCTCGGCGGCGCTCGCCGATCCCGAAGGCGAAGCGCTCACGCGCTGCCTCGCCGAGATCGACCAGCGCGGCAGCGCGAGCATCGCCGCCGAGTAGCGCGTCGCGCGATGGACTCCGGCCGGTCGAGCGGGTAACAAGCACACGTCCCAAAGCTGGAGGACCGCAGATGCGGATCGACGCGTACACGCACTTCTTTCCGAAAAAATTCTTCGACAAGATGCAAGACGTCGCCGGCGACTACAAGGACATGGGCAAGCGCGTGCGCTCGCTGCCGGCGCTGTTCGACCTCGAGCATCGCAAGAAGATCGTCGACGGCCACAAGGATTATCAGCAGATCCTGTCCTACCCGCAGCCGCCGGTGGAAAACTTCGCCAAGACGGCGGCCCAGATCGACGAGCTCATCCGCCTCATCAACGACGGCTTTGCCGAATTGTGCGCGAAGGAACGCGACCATTTTCCCGGCTGGGTCGCGCAAATATCGCTCGATGCGCCCGACGCCGGCGTGCGCGAGGCGGAGCGCGCGATCAAGGAGCTCGGCGCGCTCGGCGTGCAGATCTACACCAACGTCGCCGGCAAGCCGCTCGACCGGCCGCAATATCTGCCGTTCTGGAAAAAAATGAACGAGCTCGGCAAGCCGATCTGGCTGCATCCGGCACGCGGGGCCAACATGCCGGACTATATCGATGAGAAGAAGTCGCTCTACGAAATCTGGTGGACGTTCGGCTGGTCGTACGAGACCGCGACCGCGATGGCCCGCCTGGTGTTCTCCAAAATCATGGACAACCATCCCAACCTCAAGATCATCACCCACCATTTCGGGGGCATCGTGCCGATGCTGGAAGGCCGCATCGGGCCGGGTTGGGACGTGCTCGGCTCGCGCACCAGCGACGAGGATTACGTCTCGCTGCGCAAGAGCCTCAAAAAGCGCCCGCTCGACTACTTCAAGCAGGACTTCTACGTCGACACCGCGGTATTCGGCGGCAAGCCGGCGACCAAATGCGGCCTGGAGTTCTTCCCGTTGGAGAAGATCGTGTTCGCCTCCGACTGCCCGTTCGATCCAGAAGGCGGGACGATGTATCCGCGGGTGACGCTGCAGATCCTGGACTCGCTCGACATTCCCAAAGCCGACCGCGAAAAAATCGATTATAAGAATCTCGAGGCCATCACCGGCGCGAAGCTGGTAAAGTAGCGCAAAGCAAGGCCGTCGGGGCGGGGGCAGAGAGAGGGAGCGCCATGCATCTTTCCCGCCGTCGATTTCTACATCTCGCGGGCGCCGGCGGCGCGCTTGCCGCCACGTCGCCTCGCGCCCACGCGCAAGCCTATCCATCGCGGCCGTTGCGCTGGGTCGTCGGGTTTCCACCCGGCGGCGGGGCCGATATCGTGTCGCGGATCATGGCCCCGTGGTTGGCGGAGCGGCTCGGCCAGCCGGTCGTAGTCGAAAACAAGCCGGGCGCCAGCAGCAACATCTCCATCCAGACCGTGGTCAGCGCGCCGCCCGACGGCTACACGCTGCTGTTCGTTCCGGCGTCGGCCGCGGTCAACGTGTCGCTGTTCGAGAACCTTCCGTTCAACCTGCTGCGCGACATCGCGCCGGTCTCCGGCCTGATCGATTTTCCGCTGGTGATGGTCGCAAACCCCTCGCTTCCGGCGCAGACGGTCGCCGAGTTCATCGCCTACGCCAAGGCCAATCCGGGCAAGATCAGCATGGGCTCGTACGGCACCGGCTCGACCTCGCACGTCGCCGGCGAGCTGTTCAAGATGATGACCGGCACCAACATGATCCACGTCCCCTATCGCGGCGGAGCGCCCATGGTCGCCGATCTCATCGGTGGGCAAATACAGGTTGCCTTCGACGTGCTGACGGGCTCGCTCGCGCACGTGCGATCGGGCTCGCTGCGCGCGTTGGGCATGGCCGGCAAGCACCGGTCCGACGCGCTGCCGCAAGTGCCGACCATCGGCGAGACGGTTGCGGGTTACGAGGCGAATTCCTGGTGCGGCATGGGCGTGCCGAGGGGCACGCCGGTGGAAATCATCGAGCGGCTCAACCGCGAGATCAACGCGGGGTTGGCGAACCCGGCGGTGCGCGCGCGGCTCGCCGACGTGGCCACCACGCCGATCGTCTTTAGCCCCGACGAGTTCGGCGCCTATATGGCGTCCGAGGTCGAGAAGTGGGGCAAAGTCGTCCGCCTATCGGGCATCAGGCCGGAATGATCGCGCGATCATAACGCGTGCTTGTGGCTATCTTCCGCCGCGCCCCATGAATCTCGCCGCGTCATCTGCTAGCGTCGCGGCGCCATGGATGCCGCCCGCCCGATCATTCCTTTAGGCTTCGAATCCGGCCCGAGCGCCGAAGGCGCCGCGCGCGCCACGCCGGTGATGGAGCAATATATCGAGATCAAAGCCGCCAATCCGGATTGCCTGCTGTTCTATCGGATGGGCGATTTCTACGAACTGTTCTTCGAGGACGCCGAGATCGCCGCCCGCGCGCTCGGCATCGTGCTGACCAAGCGCGGCAAGCATCTCGGCCGCGACATCCCTATGTGCGGCGTGCCGGTCCATCGCGCCGACGAATATCTCCACCGGCTGATCGCGCTCGGCCATCGCGTCGCCGTGTGCGAACAGCTCGAGGACCCGGCCGAGGCGAAGAAGCGCGGCGGCAAGAGCGTGGTGCGGCGCGACGTCATCCGCGTGGTCACGCCCGGCACCCTCACCGAGGACACGCTGCTCGAGGCAAGGCGCAACAACTATTTGCTGGCGATCGCCCGCGCGCGCGGCTCCGCGAGTGAGGAGAGCCGCTTCGCGCTCGCCTGGATCGACATTTCCACCGGCGAGTTCCGTATCGCCGAATGCGACCGCGCCGGCCTTGCCGCCGAGATCGCGCGGCTCGAACCGGGCGAGATCATCGTGTCGGACGCGCTCTACGGCGACGCCGCGCTCGCCCCCTATCTGCGCTCGCTGCCGGCGGTGACGCCGCTCGCGCGCGACGTGTTCGACGGGGCGACGGCCGAGCGCAGGCTCGCGACCTATTTCGGCTTGTCGACGACGGAAAGCTTCGGCGCGCTGTCGCGCCTCGAGCTCACGGCGGCGGCCGCCTGCATCAGCTACGTCGAGCGCACGCAGCTGCGAGCGCGCCCACCACTGTCCGCTCCCGTGCGCGAGGCGCAAGGGGCGACGCTCTCGATCGACCAGGCGACCCGCAGCAACCTCGAGCTCGTGCGCACGCTCTCGGGCGAGCGCCGCGGATCGCTCCTTGCCGCCATCGACCGCAGCGTGACGGCGGCAGGCTCGCGCCTGCTCGCCCAGCGCCTGGCGGCGCCGCTCACCGATCCCGCCGCGATCGAGCGGCGACACGACGCGGTTGAATTTTTCGTGACCGACGCGGCGACGCGCGCCGACATGCGCGAGCGCCTGGCGGCGGCGCCCGATCTCGCCCGCGCGCTGGCGCGGCTCGTGCTCGCGCGCGGCGGCCCACGCGATCTCGCCGCCATCCGCGACGGCATCATCGCCGCTGGCGGGCTCGCGGACGAGCTGGAGAAGCGCGCGAACGTTGCCGCCGAGCTGGCGCAGGCGGCGCGCGCGCTACGGGGGCTTGATCCCGCGCTCGCCACCGAGCTCAATGCGGCGCTCGCCGAGGAGCTTCCCCACCTCAAGCGCGACGGCGGCTTCGTGCGCGCGGGTTACGTCCCCGCGCTCGACGAAGCGCGCGCGCTGCGCGACGAATCCCGCCGCGTGATCGCGGCGCTGCAGGCCCGCTACGCCGAAACTACGTCCGTGCGCGCGCTCAAAATCCGCCACAACAACGTGCTCGGCTATTTCGTCGAGGTGACGGCGCAGCACGGCGAGCGGTTGATGGCGCCGCCGCTCAACGCGACCTTCATCCATCGCCAGACGCTCGCCGGTCAGGTGCGCTTCACCACCACCGAACTGGGCGAGCTCGAAGCCAAGATCGCCAGCGCCGCGGATCGCGCGCTCGGCATCGAGCTCGAGACCTTCGAGCGGCTCGCCGCCAACGTGACGGCGGCCGCCGCCGCCATCAAGGAAGCGGCCGAGGCGCTGGCGGTCGTCGACGTGGCCACGGCCTTGGCGCAATTGGCGGTCGAGCGTCACTACGTGCGGCCACAGATCGACGCCTCGCTCGATTTCGTCATCGAGGGCGGACGGCATCCGGTGGTGGAACAGACGCTCGCCGGCGACGGCGGGCCGTTCGTGGCCAACGACTGCGACCTCTCTCCTCCCGCCTCCGCCGTGAGCGGCCGCATCTACCTCGTCACCGGCCCGAACATGGCGGGCAAATCGACCTATCTGCGCCAGAACGCGCTCATCGCGATCCTGGCGCAAATGGGCAGCTTCGTGCCCGCGCGCCAGGCCAAGATCGGCGCCGTCGACCGGCTGTTCTCGCGCGTCGGAGCGGCCGACGACATCGCGCGCGGACGCTCGACCTTCATGGTCGAGATGGTGGAGACCGCGGCCATCCTCAATCAGGCCGGCGAGCGCTCGCTCGTCATTTTGGACGAGATCGGCCGCGGCACCGCCACCTTCGACGGCCTCTCCATCGCTTGGGCCACCATCGAGCATCTGCACGAAACCAACCGCTGCCGCGCCTTGTTCGCCACCCATTTCCACGAGCTGACCGCGCTCGCGGCGACGCTGCCGCGCTTGTTCAACGCGACGGTGCGGGTGAAGGAATGGCAGGGCGAGGTGGTGTTCCTGCACGAGGTGGTGCCGGGGGCCGCCGATCGCAGCTACGGCATCCAGGTGGCGAAGCTCGCAGGCCTGCCGCCCGCCGTGATCGCGCGCGCGCAACTGGTTCTCGCCAAGCTCGAAGCCGAGGATCGCGCGTCGCCGCGCGGCTTCGACGATCTGCCGCTTTTTGCCGCAACGCCGCGGCCGGCATCGCCGTCGGCGCGCGAGGCGGCAATCGATACCGTCCTCGCCGCGCTGGCGTCGCTTCATCCCGACGAGATGTCGCCGCGCGACGCGCTCGAAGCGCTCTACGCGCTCAAAGCCAAGGCGGCGGAGGATCGTGGACCATGACCAAGCGGCTCGGGGCTTTGATCTTGCTCGCGAGCCTTGCCGGCGCGGCTGCGGCGCAGGCGCAATCCTATCCCACGCGCACGATCACGCTCACGGTGACGGCCGCCGCCGGCGGCGTCACCGACGTCGTGGCGCGCGCGCTCGGCCAGCGCCTTGCGCAGGCTTGGGGCCAGCAAGTCGTGATCGAGAACAAGGGCGGCGCCGCCCACGTCGTCGGCGCGCAGTCCGTGGCCAAGGCCGCGCCCGACGGCTATTCGCTGCTGGTCGCCGAGGCCGGAACCTTCACGATCAATCCCACCCTCTACGGCAACGGCAAGCTCCCCTATGACGAAGGGAAGGACTTCATCCCGATCAGCGGCATCGTGCGCATCAACCAGGCGCTGCTTGGCCATCCTTCGCTGCCGGCCAACGACGTGCGCGAGCTGATCGAGCTCGCGCGCAAGACGCCGGGCGAGCTCACCTACGGCACCGCCGGGATCGGATCCGCGCCGCACATGAACATGGTGTTGTTCGAGAGCTTGGCCGGCGTGAAACTTGTCCCCGTTCATTACCGCGGCGCCGTGCCGGCGCTCACCGACGTCATCGCCGGGCACGTCAATTTGATGTCGGTCAGCGTGAGCCTCGCGTTGCCGCCGTTCCGCACGGGCCAGATCAAGATCTTCGGCATCGGCAGTGCCAAGCGGCTGCCGCTCGCTCCCGACATTCCGAGCGTCGCCGAAAACGGCCTGCCGGGCTACGAAGCGACCACCTGGTTCGGACTGTTCGCGACCGCCGGCACGCCGCAACCGATCGTGACCAAGATCAACGCCGAGGTCGCGGAGATTTTGACCGATGCGCAATTCCGCGAAAAATTCCTGGCGCCGCAAATGTTCGAGCCGATGGCGAGCTCACCCGAGGCGTTCGCCGATTACATCAAGGCCGAGAGGCGCAAATGGGCCAAGGTGATCCGCGAGCAGAAGCTCTCGATCGAGAAGTAGCGGTGCGCCCAAGTCAAGCGATGCGCAGCCGCGCTCGTCGCACGAGCCAAAACACGGCGCTCCACGCCGTCGAGATCGCAAGGCCAGCCGCGAGCGACCACCACACGCCGATCCACCCGGCGAGATAATGCACTCCGAGAAATCCAAGAGGCAGGCCCATGAGTACAGGCTGCGCATGGGCGAGCACGGCAGCCGCCGCCTTCCCGCCCGCGCGCGGATGCATGATCACCACAAAAGTTGCCAGCACGATGGGAAACACTGCGAACACTCCGGAGGCAAACGAGCCGATCCAATGGCTCGCGGTCGTTACCGCGGCGACGACCAGCGCAGCCGCCGCCGCTCGCAGCGGGATGTCGTAACGCCTCCGCCTGACGCTGTTCCTTGGCACCGCGGCGTCGCGGTAGCGCGCCGAGAGCGCGATGGTGAAAGCGAAGACGACCGCGTTGAGGACGAGCGCGGTGGCGGGCGTCCACTCGACCAATCGCAAGGCCGCCGCGATACCGAACCACAGGAGCGTTGCGACAGCAACGCTGAGCACGATGCCGTGCCGCTGCGCGAGCGCGGTATAGGTGAGTGCGAAGATCGCGACGGCGGCGTTGGCGGCCAGGCTGCCGATGGCGGCGGCGGCGATGAAGGCGGGCGGGTGTTCGAACGCCAAGATGATGTAGGTCGCGCCCGCGGCCGTCGGCAG
The DNA here is from genome assembly GCA_019237215.1 of Hyphomicrobiales bacterium. Classification (GTDB taxonomy): domain Bacteria; phylum Pseudomonadota; class Alphaproteobacteria; order Rhizobiales; family Xanthobacteraceae; genus VAZQ01. The sequence continues at coordinate 15,477 of JAFAHL010000462.1, forward strand.
CGCGGCGATGAGCGCGGCGACGAAGGGCCCGCTACGTTCGGCCGCGACCGACACGATGACGACGATCGTCGCCGTCATCGCCACCTTGAGGACGAGTCCGCACCAAAAGAAAAGATCGGGGGACATGGTTCCTCGGCGTCATGGCCGGGGCACGACGCGTTACAGGCGACGGGCGCTCGCTGCCACGCTCACGCGCGGTTCAACTTCACCTCGATCGGGGGACCGCTCTTGAGCGTCTGGTAGACGACGCAATAGCGCTCGGTGAGCTTGAGCAGCGCGTCGAGCTTGTCCGCCGGCGCGTCGGTCTCGACGTCGAGGCGCAGCCGAATCGCCGCAAAACCGACCGGCGCATCCTTGGCCACGCCGAGCGTGCCGCGAAAATCGAGATCGCCTTCGGCCGACACCTTGCCGGACTTGAGCGGAACGTCGAGCGCGGTCGCCACCGCCTTGAGCGTCACGCCGGCGCAGGCGACCAGCGCCTCGAGCAGCATGTCGCCGGAACAAAGCTCGAGCCCGGAGCCGCCGGTGGCGGGATGCAGGCCCGCGACCGCGAGCGCGCGGGAGGTCTCCACCTTGCAGGCGATGTGGGCGTCATCGAGCGTGCCCTTGGCCTTCAAGGTGATGTAGGCGGACTTGGGATCGCCCTTGTAGCGCTCCTTGAGCGGCGCCTGCATGGCGCGCAACGCCGTGGCGTCCATTGGAAACCTCCGTTTTTGACGGCACAGGACAGACGACAGACGAGGGGAAAACGCAAGCCCGATCTCGTGCGGTCGTGCCTCTGTTCAATCGCCGCAAAATACTCTGTTCCGCTCGTCCCCGCGTAAGCGGGGACCCAGAGCCACGATCTGCGGCCCCTGGGTTCCCGCCATAAGCGCGTTTACGCGCGTCTTCGACGCGCTATGCGCGGGAATGAGCGGAGTGTCGCTGGGCGATCGATATTGCCGCCGTCACCACCACAGTCCGCCGCCGGCCGCGGCGCGGGTCTCGCCGTCGTCGGTCACCACCGCGCGCTCGAGCGAGCGGTCGAGCGCCGCGAGCACGCGACGCTTGACGAAGTCGAAGGCGGCGGACTGGCGGTCGCGCGGGCGCGGCAGATCGCACGCGATCTCCTCGTAGACCCGGCCGGGACGCGGCCGCATCACCATGACGCGGTCGGCGAGCACGATCGCCTCATCGACGTCGTGCGTCACCATGACCAGCGTCGGTTTGAAATCGGCCCATAGGTCGAGCAGATGGTCCTGCAGGTCGGCGCGGGTGAAGGCGTCGAGCGCGGAGAACGGCTCGTCGAGGAGAAGAACCTGCGGCCGCGGCACCAGCGCGCGTGCGATGGCGACGCGCTGGGCTTGGCCGCCGGAGAGTTCGCGCGGCCAAACTCGCGCCTTCTCGGTCAGGCCGACGCGGTCGAGCGCGCCCGCCACGCGCGTCCTTCGTTCCGCCTTCGGATATTGCTCCAGGCCGAAGCCGACATTGTCGGCGACGCGCAACCAGGGAAGCAGGCGCGGCTCCTGGAACACGATGCCGATCTTCTCATGCGGCGCGGTGATCACCGTCCCGTCGAGCACGACCTTGCCCTGGGTCGGCGTGTCGAGCCCCGAGATCGCGCGCAACATGGTCGACTTGCCGCAGCCGGAGCCGCCGATGGTGACGAGAATTTCACCGGGCGCGACCGCGAGCGAGAGGCCCTCGAGCGCGCGCACGCCGTTGGGGTAGGTCTTGCCGACGCGATCGAGAACGAGCATCGGGCGTCCCTTCACGCGCGCGCGAACCGGTCTTCCCAGCGCAGGAAGGGCGACGACACCAGCACGATGAGCCAGTCGGTCGCCTTGCCGAGGATGGCAAAGGCGACGATGGCCGCGACGATCTGCGCCGGCTTACCCAGCTGCTGGCCGTCGATGAGGAGGAAGCCAAGCCCGGTCGAGGCGCCCAGAAATTCCGCCGCCACCACGAACATCCAGCCGAGCCCGAGCCCGGCGCGCAGCGAGATCACGTAGGCCGGCATCACCGCCGGCAACAAGATGCGGCGCACCATGGCCGGGCCGGACAAACGAAACACGCGGCCGACCTCGACGATCTTGCGATCGACCGACATCACCGCGCCCATGACGCCGAGATAGATCGGGAAGAACACGCCGACCGCGATGAGCGCGATCTTCGAGGTCTCGAAAATGCCGAGCCATAGGATGAACAGCGGGATCCAAGCGATCGAGGGCACCGCGCGCATGCCCTGCAGGCTCGGATCGATCAGCCGGCGCACGATGATCGAATAGCCGGCGATGGCGCCGAGGATCGTTCCCGCCGCAGTGCCGAGCGCGAAGCCCACGGCGACGCGGGCCAGCGTCGCGACGACATGGCGCCAAAGCTCGCCGGTGCGCGCGAGCTCGGTAAACTCCGCATAGATGCGGGACGGCGGCGGCACCAGGCGCCCGTCGGACCAGCCTGAGCGGACGACGAACTCCCAGAGGATC
>JAFAHL010000616.1 GCA_019237215.1 Hyphomicrobiales bacterium
GTCGCCTTGGTTACTGGTTCGAGCCGCGGCATCGGATTGGCGACCGCCAAAGCGTTTGCCGCCGAGGGTTGCCGGGTGATGCTGTCGGCGCGCTCGACCGGGCAACTACGGGAGGCGGAAGAGGCTTTGCGCGCGACCGGCGCCGAAATTGCCGCCCACGCCGCCGATGTCGGCAGTCCCGACGACGCCGCCCGCCTGATCGAGGCCACCGTCGCGACCTATGGAGGCATCGACATCCTGGTCAACAATGTCGGCGGTGGTGGGGGTGGCGCGCGCGTTGCCGACAGCAGCGATGACGACTGGCGTGGGGCCTTGGAACGGAACCTGATCCAGACCGTGCGAATGATGCGGCTGGCGTTGCCGCACATGAAGGATCGGCCGGGCGCGGCGGTGATCAATGTCGCATCGATCTCCGGCTGGTCGCCGCAGCTCGCGATGTCGGGCCAATATGGTGCTGCCAAGGCGGCGCTGATCTTCGGCACCGAGCGGTGGGCGCTGGAGTTCGTGCCTTATGGCATCCGGGTCAACACGGTCTCGCCGGGCTCGATTCTGGTCGAAGGCAACGGATGGGATCGCTACCGCCTCGCCAACCCAGGGTATTTCGAGGACTACATCCGTCACGGTTTTCCGATGGGCCGCCTCGGCACCGCCGAGGAGGTGGCGGATGTGATCGTATTCATCGCCTCGCCGCGCGCCCACTGGATCAACGGCCGAAATATTCCGGTGGATGGTCTGGAGCAGCCGCACGCGCCGCTCGACCGCCGCCCGTACTAAAAAAGAAAACACCTCAACGCAAAGGACGCGAAGGTGCCCCAGGCCCTTCGCGGTCTTTGCGCAATTCGCGTTAGTCTTACTGCGTCAGTAGTCAGGAATTCTGGGCGGCCTGCGGATCAGTGCATTGCAACAAGAGCATCTCGGGAGGGTTCTGGCGAGTGCGACGATAAGCCGTCTGCGCACCGTCGCGATCGAGTTGGGAATGTGCCGTTCGGGTCGGATCGGCGGCGCCTCTGGGTCGGTAATCCTCGGGAATGACAGATCGCGAGAACGGCGCGGAGGAGCCTGGTCCTGAGGGGGGAAGGGCGCCTCGTTCGGCGATCAGAAAGCCGTAGGCGGCGATACAGAGTGTGGCGTGGTGGTGGAAGCCGCGCCAGCCGCGCCCTTCATAATCACCCAAGCCGAGTTCCTGTTTGAGTTCCTGGTAATCGCGCTCGATCCGCCAGCGCAACTTGGCCAGGTCGACCAGCCGATCAAAGGCGATATCCTCGGGTAAGGTGGCGAGCCAATACTTGGTCGGCTCGGTTTCGTTTTCCGGCCACTCGATCAGCAGCCACTCCTCGGCGCGCGGCTGGCTCAGCTCGGTGTCGCGATGAGCGGCCCGCACCCGCTGGCGGGCAAAGCGTGAGGACAGCCGCTCGGCACTGCCCTCGCGCCAAGCGACCGTTTGCCAGGCTTCTTTCGGTAGGCTCAGGGCCAGCGCCTTGGCGCTGATCGGCTGGTGCTCGCTGTCGCGCTGGAGCCGGGTCTGTGGCCGTCCGCGTCCCGATCGGGTCTGTGGCAGCAAAGGAGCCGTGCCCGGCGGCCAGACCGTGGTCGTGGTGAGGATCCCGGCCACATAGCTCATGCCCAGCGCGGCGATCGCCGTTCGCAGCTCGGTGTCGTTGCCGTAACCGGCGTCCATCAGCACGACCCCCTCAGGTAAACCCGCCGCGCGCGCTGCCTTGATCTGCTCGAAAGCGATCTCCGGCTTGGTTTGGAAGGCGATCTCCTCCGGTATCTTGGCCTTGTGCCGGAGGTCCTGATCCTTCGCCCAATCCTCAGGAAGATAGAGCCGATAAGCCACCGGAAGGCTGGCGTCACGGTTGGCCAGCGACAGCGTCACCGCCACCTGACAGTTATCCTGTTTACCCAGTTGGCCGCAGTATTGGCGGGTTACCCCGACCGAGTGCCGCCCCTTCTTGGGAAAACCCGTGTCGTCGATGATCCAGGCTTCGATCGGCCCGCTGCGCTCGATCACCGGCAGCACCAGCTCGCGCACCTTATCGAGCATGGCCGCATCGGACCACGGCGCATTACCGACAAAATGCAGCAACGATTGGTGTTTGGCAGCGACTTGTGCGGGTGCCGTTACCGCCGCCATCGGTTCGACGCTCTTGCGCTCGATCGGCATCAACAGCCCCAGGCAGTAATCATGCATCGGCTGCTGCCGGTCGGCATGGCCCAGCACCGCACCGAGCGCCTCGACATAGGCGGCAAAGCGCGCTTCACTCTCCTCGCTTGAACCCCCGTCCATTCCGGTCCCCCGATCCGGGTGAAGATGGGCCTGAATACTGCACTTTGTGGTTGATGTATATCTAAATACATCATGTTGTGTTTTTGTGACTCAGTAAGACTAAGGCTCGCCGTCCACCTCAAAGCTTCCCAGAACGCGAGAAACAGACTGTTTCAAACTGCCGAGATCGTCGCGAACGATCGCCGGGCGCGCCTTTCAGAAGGCAAGCACGGCCTCTTTCTCGACGGCCCGCCTTATGCGTTCCGCACGGATCGGCTCGGTTATGACATCGACAGGGCATCCGAGGATATCGCGAATTCGTCGGGTCAGCGCATCCAGGCGGCCAAAATACGCAAAACC
>JAFAHL010000623.1 GCA_019237215.1 Hyphomicrobiales bacterium
CACCGCTTCGAACCCGCGCTTCATGTTGATGCCGTGGTCGCCATCGCCGATCGCCTGGTCGAGCGCGGTCAGCTCTGGCGCCTTGGCGATGACCTCTTCTGCCGCTGCCACAATCAGAGACCTCAGGGTGTCGGGGGCGAGATCCATCGGAGTGCTCACCCGGCGCTGATCGCGATGCGCTTGCCGGCCGCGTCGAAATAGAGAGGGTCCACCAGTTGCAACCCGATTTCCTGGCCGGCGGCGAGCGGCTGATGCGGATCGGCTAGCGTAACCACGGCGAGCCCACGGCAGTCGATATGAACGTGGTTCTGGTCGCCGAGATGCTCCACGCGATGCACCCGTCCGACGAGCCCGACCCCGCTGGGCTCGGTGATTTGCAAATGCTCGGTTCGTACGCCGATCATCTTGGTGCGGCTCGGCGCCGGCGCCTCAGGCACCAGCTCGGCCGGCAGCAGATTGATTTGCGGCATGCCGAGCCGCGCCGCCACATAGAGGTCGTTCGGGCTTTCGTAGATCTCTCGTGGCGTGCCGAGCTGAAGCAGCCGCCCATCGCGGATCACGCCTATGCGGTTCGCCATCGTCATCGCCTCGATCTGGTCGTGGGTGACGTAAAGGATCGTCGCCCCGAGCTCCGCCTGGATGCGTTTCAGCTCGACGCGCAACTCGGCACGTAACTTCGCATCCAGCGAAGACAGCGGCTCGTCCATCAGATAGATCGCAGGCTCGCGAACGAGGGCGCGGCCGAGTGCCACGCGCTGCATCTCGCCGCCCGAAAGGCGAGTCGCCCGGTTGGCGAGCTTGCCGGCGATGTGCAGCAGTTCGGCGATCTCCCCGACGCGCTTCCTGATCGCGGCCTCCGGCAGCCGCCGCGCCGGCGCGCGCAGCGGGAAGGCGAGGTTGTCGTAGACCGTCAAATGCGGATAGAGCGAGTATTGCTGGAAGACGAACGCGACGTCCCGCGCCGCCGGCGGCTCAGACGTCACCTCCCGCCCGTCGATCGAGATGGCGCCCGCATCGGGATATTCGAGCCCGGCGACGAGCCGCAAAGTCGTTGTCTTGCCGGCGCCGGTGGGACCGAGCAGCACCACGAACTCACCGTCGGTGACATTGAGCGAAAGATCGCGCACCGCCTCGATCTCGCCAAACCGTTTTCCGACATGGTGCAAGACGATCTCAGCCACGGCCGCCGCCCGCGTAGAGCGCGCTTTCGATCGCGCGGCCGGTCGTCGCGTCGAAAATCACGAGGCGCTCGGGCCGAAAATTGAGGCCTACCAGCTCCCCCGGCCGGATCGCATGGCGCGCCGGAAGACGCGCCTTGATTCGGCTCTGCTCGACATCGACCGTGACGATCTGCGTCGTGCCCAGATACTCGGTCCCAAAGACGCGACCGCGGATCGGCGCATCGTCGGCGAGCGTCACATGCTCGGGGCGCACACCCAGCGCGAGGGAACCGTGGGCGCCTTCCTCGCGCACTTCCGGCACGGCAATATTCGCGTCGAGCAGACGAACCGAGCGGTCGCCTCGGCCGATGGCGCCGTCGAAGCGCAGGAAGTTCATCGGCGGCGATCCGATAAAGTCGGCGACGAATATCGTGGCCGGCCGGTCATAGATCTCTTGCGGCGTGCCGATCTGTTCGACGAGGCCTGAATTCATCACCGCGATTCGGTCGGCCATCGACATCGCCTCGAGCTGATCGTGCGTGACATAGATCGTGGTGGCCGAGATCCGGTCATGGAGCTCGCGCAACTCGCCGCACATCACGTGCCGCAGCTCGCTGTCCAACGCACCCAGCGGCTCGTCCATCAGAAATGCCTTGGGCCGGCGCACAATGGCGCGGCCGAGCGCCACGCGTTGCCGGTCGCCGCCCGAGAGCCTCGACACTTTGCTCGCCAACAGATGTTCGATGCACAGCAGGCGGGCGGCCGCATGCACTTGCCGGCGGATCTCGTCGCGTGGCACGCCCTGGCACTTCAGCGGAAAGCCGATGTTCCCCGCGACATCCATGTGCGGGTAGAGCGCGAAGAGCTGGAAGACGAAGGCGATGTCGCGCGCCGCGGCACGGCGGAAGGTCACGTCCTCGCCATCCAGCAGGATGCGTCCCTCGGTCGGCAATTCGAGGCCGGCGATCATCCGCAGGGTGGTCGTCTTGCCGCAGCCCGAGGGGCCCAGCATGACGAAGAACGTGCCGTCCTCGACCGTGAACGTCGAGCCGTCGACTGCAATCAGGTCCTGGAAGGCTTTGCGCAGCTTCTCGACCTGAATCTGGGCCATCCCTCGCCTAACTCGGGAAATGGCTGACGACGACAAAGCCGATCGTGCCGGCCAGGATCGTGACGAAGGAACAGCTGAAGAGATCGACCGAGAAGGGCTGTGTCAGCATGACGATCCCGCAGCCGATCACGGCGGTCGTTCCGATCTCCCAAGGGCCGCGCCGGAACCAGCGCCTCATTTACGGACCGCCCCAAAGGTGATCCCGCGCAGCAAATGCTTGCGCAGCACAATGGTAAAGACGACGATCGGGACGAGGAACAACGTCGTCGCCGCGGAGACCGCAGGCCAGTCCTGTCCGCCCTCGCCGATGATGAAGGGAATAAAGGGCGGCATGGTCTGCGCCTCGCCGCTCGTCAGCAACAGGGCGAAGGCATATTCGTTCCACGAGAAGATCAGGCAGAAAATCGCCGTCGCAGCGATGCCCGTCACCGCCTGCGGCAACACCACCTTGCGGAAGGCCTGCAGCCGCGTATAGCCGTCGACGAGTGCCGCTTCCTCGTATTCACGCGGGATTTCGTCGATGAAGCCCTTGAGCAGCCACACGGCGAGCGACACGTTGACCGCCGTGTAGAGCAGGATCATGCCGATATGCGTATCGGTCAGGTTGAGCTCGCGGTACATCAGGTAAATCGGGATCGCCACTGCGATCGGCGGCATCATCCGCGTCGACAGGATAAAGAAGAGCAGGTCGTCGGCGAGCGGTACGCGGAAGCGCGAGAAGGCGTAGGCCGTCAATGTGCCGAGAAAGACGGCAAGGAAGGTTGAGCCGAAACCGATGATCAAGGAGTTCATGAAGCGCGGCACGGTTTTGGACGGCCCGGCGATTACCATGTCGTGCGACCGCACGAGCTTTTCCCACCAGGTCTGAGCCGGCGGCAGGCTGGCAATGAA
>JAFAHL010000635.1 GCA_019237215.1 Hyphomicrobiales bacterium
GCCTTCTGCGCCGCTGATCGCGTCGAGCCGCTTAAGCGCCGCATCCGTGAGCCTAAGCTCGGCGGCCGCGAGGTTCTCCCGAAGATGTGCGCGCGACGAGGTGCCGGGGCGATGCCCTTCTCACCCAACCGCATCGGCCAAATTGCGCTCGCGGTGCGCGACGTTGACGTCTCGGAAGCGTTCTACAAGGATACGCTCGGGCTTCGTCATCTCTTCAGGTTTGGCGATCTCACCTTTTTCGATTGCTGCGGCGTCCGCCTGTTTATCGAGAAGGCCAACGATGCAGGGAGCATTGGCCGCGCGTCTCCGCTCTACTTCTCCTGCGCCGACATCGTCATCGCCGTCCGCGAACTGAAGAAGCGGAACGTCACTTTCACGAGCGAGCCTCATCTGATCGCGAAGATGGACGATCACGACCTCTGGATGGCGTTCTTCGAAGACCCGGATGGCAACACCCTCGCCTTGATGCAAGAGGCCCCGAAAGGCTATGCGCCTCCCTAGCGCACCAGCGAGATCGCGATCGGAGTCGCCGCCATGCCGCCAAGCGTCACCCTCGTCCGTCATGGCGAAACCGCGTGGAGCGCAAGCGGCCAGCACACGGGGCGCACCGACATCCCGCTCACGCCGGAGGGCGAGCGAAAGGCGCGCGCCTTGCGCGAGCGTTTCAAGGGCGTCGCGTTCGACAGGGTGTTCACGAGCCCGCTTCAGCGCGCGGCGCGCACTTGCGAACTGGCTGGCTTCGGCGCGGCCGCCAAGGTCGACGCCGACCTCGTCGAGTGGGACTATGGCGACTATGAGGGTCTGACGACGCGCGAAATCCAGGCTCGGCGCCCCGGCTGGCGCCTGTTCCGCGACGGTTGCCCGAACGGCGAGCAGGCCCGCGACGCCGGCGCGCGCGCCGACCGCGTCATCGCCCGCCTGCGCGCGGCGGACGATAAGGCGATCGTCTTCTCGAGCGGCCATATCCTGAGAGTTCTCGCGGCGCGCTGGCTCGGCCTCGAGCCCTCCGAGGGGCGCCTCTTTAAGCTCGACACCGCGACCGTCAGCGTGCTCGGCTACGAGCACGACAAGGAGGAGCCTGCCGTCGCGCTGTGGAATGCTGTCTAGCATGCCCGCTTTCGGATGTGGGCGCCGTCGTCGCCGCCCCCTCCACCATGCTCCGCACGGTCCCCCTCCCCCTCCGCTGCGCGGCAGGGGAGGATTTGGCCCTCTCCTCCCCTGCGAAGCTTGCGAAGCGGGGGAGGGACTCCCCACCATTAGTCAAGGACTTTGCGGGGCGGTAACCCCGCGGGGCGGCAGGCAGTGTCGCCCTTGCTTTGGAGGGTAGCGTCGTGCTCGTTCCGTCAACCGCGCCAAGGCGCGGTGCTCCGCTTCGCTTCGCCCCCTTCGGGGTGACTTCCACTGCGCGCGGCGCTCTGCCAAGGGGCAGGTCGGGACGGAGGGATGGTCGTCGCGATCGAACCAAGGGATGGGACCAAGGTCAGGGCAGCGGCGGCTACCGCGGCATGCTGCGGATGGAAGGGGGTTTGGGTTCTGAGCATGGCGCAGGCGACGGCGAGGAGGCGGTCGGCGACGCTGCGCAAGGCGCGGCCGTGGCTGTGACCACGCTTGCGCAATTCGGCGTAGCGCGCGCGACTGCGGACGTCGTGCTGGATGGCGACGCGCGCCCAGTGGTAGACGGCGGCGCGCAGCCTGAGCTGGCAGGCTTGGCGCATGAGCACGATGCAGCGCTTGCCGCTGCGGCGCGTGACGGGAGCGACGCCGGACAAGCTGCGCAGCGCATGATAGTCTCGCTTGCGCAGAGGCTCGGCGGCCTCGCCGAGCAGCGTGGCGAGGACGATCCTTCCGACGCCCGGCAAGGATCGCAGGATCGTCACGTCGCGCTGCTCGGGTCTCTGTTCCGGCGCGTCGTCCTCGCGGCTTTCGCTCAGACGCGTGCAGAGCTCGTCGAGCCTTCGGTGCGCCTGCTTGATCTGCTGGTTGACCAGCTTGAGGCGCGCCGCCACGGCGGCAATGTGGGCGGTCGCCGCTTCGACCGTGCCGCTGGCGACGACGAGCGGCTTCTGGCGCGAGGCATACGCACGACCTCGGCGGCGTCGATGCGGCGAATGCGGTTGGCTTTCAGCAAGCTCGCCGCGCGACTCTCGCGCAGGCGGGCGGCCTTGGCGGGGGCCGGGGCCAAGGCCCACAGATCGAGGAACCAATCGGCGGCAGGATCGTCGCCGAGTTCGAGCGCTTGCGGATAGTAGCGCCAGAGCTGCTCGCGGACGCGATTGGCCAGCCGATTGCGCTCCTGTTGCAGATCCTCGGCCATGCGCGACCACTCGCGCAATTCGATCACGATCGGGTCTTCGACTCGGAGCCGGCGGAAGCAATGCCGGTCGGTTCGCAGCGCGTCGGCGAGCACGTAGGCGTCGCGGCGGTCGTCCTTGGCGCCGGCGACGGTGTGGCGATCGCGGAAGCGGTCGAGTTGCTTGGGATTGACCGCATCGACTTGGAAGCGGCGCTCGAGCAGGATCTCGACGACGGGACCGTGCGGCGTCTCGATCGCAACGGCGATCGCCGATGGCTCCGCGCCGCTCGTCGTTTCCAGCCAGCCGCACATCTCCGCCAACCCGACGCCGCCGTGCGCGAAGGCGCGCTCGTCGATAATCTTGCCGCCGCCGTCAACAAGGCAGACCTGGTGCGCCTCGGTCGCCCAATCGACGCCGGCGTAAAATCGAACGTTGTTGCTCATATCGCTGTCTCCCGAACGGCCTCGGGCCGCCGCGACGCTGATCAATCCCTGTACTGGCGCTCGAGGCGCAACTCCCCACTGGACTTGCGTCGCGGCCAACCTGCCGGGGCACGCGTCCCCCCCAGGTGCTCGCAGCACAGGGGGCGAAAGGTCACTCCCGGCAGGCCAGCCCGTCCGGCCAGCCTAACAATCAAACCGGCTACGGACACGTGAAGGGTACAGGGGACTCGGCAAGGAAAGCGCATCCCGCTGCTCGACGTCGACCAGCAGGGCTCGGCGCTGGTCTCGCTCGAACAACACTCTGGCAAGCGCCAGGAGCGCCTGTTTGTCGTCATCGGCCGGAACTCGGAGCGCACCGCTCCGGCCGAGATCGCGCCGCTCGGAGACACAGGGGGCGGGCGCCGGCGGGTCATGATCCGCAAGGGTTTGAGCGCCGCCTCGCGCGAGGGAGCGCGCCGCGCCCTGCTTGAGGACGGAGCGCCCGAATAGCATTGAACAAGAC
>JAFAHL010000156.1 GCA_019237215.1 Hyphomicrobiales bacterium
GGACACGCGCGGCATCGAGGCGCTGCCCGATATCCTCAAAAAGGTGCCGGGCATCGGCGCGATCCTCATCGGCGAGGGCGATCTCTCCCAGGAGCTCGGCTATCCGCGGCAATACGAGCATCCCGAGGTGCTCAAATGGATGGCGCGAGTGGTCGACACCTGCAAGCAGCACAACGTGGTGGTCGGCCACCCCCACGTCGATGCCAGCAACGTCGAGCGCATCCTGGGCGAAGGCTACCGTTTTCTGATGGCCGCCCCGGTGCGCACTTACGCCGCCCTCGACAAGGGGCTCAAACTCGCCGGACGGGCGTAGGTTCGCAGGGCGACGGGGGAAAGGCGCCGGTCCTCTCCCCGTGTTGCAGCAAAATTCCGTTCGTTCCCGCGAAAGCGGGAATCCAGGGGCCATAAGCGCGTTCACGCGCATCTTCGACGCGCTATGGACTGGGTCCCCGCTTTCGCGGGGACGAACGGACGAGAGCGAGCAAACACTCCCCCCGTTGTTCACGATCTGGCCTACTTCCGGCGCAATTCCTGTTGGGGGTAAAGTGGCCCGATTCGCGGCCGTTCGGCGGAAGGAGGCACTCCGCCGTGCGGTCCGCGAGCCGGCGTCGCACGACGCCGTTAAATGCGGCAATGGGGCAAGCGGGAATGCCGGAGGCGATCCGGATCGCCGTGGAGGGCGTTGGGGCTCATCCGCAGCACCACGCGCGTGCCCGCGCGCGCGCAAGCACGCGCGCTGGCGGATTGCGCGCCGCCGGCGCGGTCACTCTCGCGGCGCTGCTGCCGTGCGAGCGCGCCGGCGCCGCGACGGCGAGCGCGCGCTACGAATTCCCGACGTTCGACGCCTACATCTCGGCGCTTCCGTTGCTCGATCGCGACGAGATCGCCGCGCTTGCGCTCACGCTCGGCGTGCTTTGCTTCGCCGTCGTCACCGCGATCCTGTTCGTGCGCACGCGCCGGCGCTTGGCCGAGGTCGAGGCGGCGGCGCGCGACGAGGCCGTCGCCTCCAAGGCCGCGGTCGACCGCGCCTACGCGCTGTTTCTGTCCGAGCCGCAAATCCTGGTGGCATGGCACGCGGCCGCCGACGAGCCCGAAATCATCGGCGATCCCACGCTGGTGAGCCCGGCGGATGCCAGCGTGCTCGCCTTCGGCAGCTGGCTCGAGGCGGACGCCGCCCGCGACATGCAACATGCCGTCGATGCGTTGCGCGCGCGCGGCGTGGGCTTCGCCATGACGGTGACCACGCTCGCCGGCCGCGTCCTCGAAGCCAAGGGCCTGGTGATCGGCGGACGGGCGATTCTGCGGCTGCGCGAGGTCAGCGGCATCAAATACGAGCTCGCCGAGCTCGCCCGGCGTCATCAGAAGCACGTCGAGGACGCCGCCGCCATGCGCGCCTTGATCGCGGCCGTGCCCTCACCGATTTGGGCGCGCGACGAGGCCGGCAAGCTCGCCTTCGTCAACCACGCCTATGCCCGCGCGGTCGAGGCCAAGGACGCAGCCGAAGCGGTCGAGCGCGCCACCGAGCTGTTCGAGCACGGCGGGCGCAGCGAGCTGCTGCGCGCGCATGAAGCGGCCACGCCCTATTCGGGACGGCTCGCGGCCGTGGTCGCGGGAGAGCGCCGCAGCTTCGATGTCATGACCGTGCCGGCCGCGCGCGGCAGCGCCGGCATCGGCGTCGACGCCACCGAGGCCGAGCTCATGCGCGCGGAGCTCAAGCGCATGATGGATGCCCACCGGCGCACCCTCGACCAGCTCGCCACCGGGGTGGCGATCTTCGGGTCCGACCGGCGGCTTTGTTTCTACAACGCCGCCTATCGTTCGCTCTGGGACCTCGACGCCGACTTCCTCGAGCAGGGGCCGACCGATTCGGCCGTGCTCGATCGCCTGCGCGCCGCGCGCAAGCTCCCGGACGAGCAGGACTTCCGCCAGTGGAAGAGCGCGCTCTACGACGCCTACCGCGCGGTCGAGGCCAAGGAGCACATGTGGCATCTGCCGCACGGCCGCACCATGCGCGTCGTCACCACGCCCAATCCCGAGGGCGGCGTGATCTACCTGTTCGACGACGTCACCGAGCGGCTCGATCTCGAGCGCCGCTACGACGCCTTGATCCGCGTTCAGGGCGAGACGCTGGACAACCTCACCGAGGCGGTGGCCGTGTTTGGCAGCGACGGGCGGCTGCGCCTCTACAATCCGGCCTTCGCGCGCATGTGGCGACTGTCGCCCGACATGCTCTCCGCGCGCCCCCACATCGAATCCATCAGCGATTGGACGCACCCGCTCCACGGCGACCACCCGATCTGGCAGCGGTTGCGGGCGACGATCACCGCCATCGACAATCGCGAGCCGGCGATCGGCCGGCTCGAACGCCGGCACGGCAGCGTGGTCGATTGCGCCACCATGCCGCTTCCCGACGGCGCCACGCTGGTCACCTTCCAGGACGTCACCGACACCGTCAACGTCGAACGCGCGCTGCTCGAGCGCAACGAAGCATTGAAGGCGGCGGACAAGCTCAAGACCGATTTCGTGCACCACGTCTCCTACGAGCTGCGCTCTCCGCTCACCAACATCATCGGCTTCGCGCATTTCCTCGGCGAGCCGGTCACCGGCCCGCTCACCGACAAGCAGCGCGAGTATTTGAGCTACATCACCGGATCGACCAACGCGCTGCTTGCTATCATCAACAACATCCTCGACCTCGCCAGCATCGACGCCGGCGCCATGACGCTCAACCTCGGCGCCGTGGATATCCGCAAGACCATGGAAGCCGCCGCCGAAGGGGTGCAGGACCGCCTGGTCAAGAACGGCATCAGGCTCGAAATCCGCGCCGCGCCGGAGATCGGGAGCTTCATCGCCGACGAGCGGCGCGTGCGCCAGTTGCTGTTCAATCTCTTGGCCAATGCCGTGGGCTTTTCGCCCGGCGGCGAGGTCGTTACGTTTGCCGCCCAGCGGCGCCGGGAGGCCATCGTATTCTCGGTGACGGATCGCGGACCGGGCATTCCGGCCGATGTGCAGGGCAAGGTGTTCGATTGGTTCGAGACTCACTCCCTCGGCTCCCGCCACCGCGGCACCGGCCTCGGCCTCTCCCTGGTGCGCTCGTTCGTCGAGCTGCACGGCGGCTCGGTGACGCTCGAATCCGCCGTCGGCCGCGGCACCACGGTCACCTGCGTCTTCCCGCTCGATCACACCGCCGAGCGAACGGCGGCGTGACGCTCGCCGGCGATCTCCGGGCGAACGGGCGTCGAGGCATGCCATGGCGCTGACCGCCGCCGCCACGTCGAGCTTCTCGGTGGCGTTGCCCGACGAGCACGCCACCCGCCGGCTCGCGATCGACATCGCCAATTCGCTCCATCCCGGCGACTTCGTCACGCTCTCAGGCGATCTCGGCGCCGGCAAGACCACGCTCGTGCGTACGCTCATCCGCTATCTCGCCGGCGACGCGGCGATCGAAGTGCCGAGCCCGACCTTCACGCTGATGCAGATCTACGAGCTGCCGCAATTTCCGTTGGTCCACGCCGACCTCTACCGGCTATCGGGGCCGGCCGAGCTCGCCGAGCTCGGCTTCGACGACTTGCCGGAAGGCGCGGTGGTGCTGCTCGAGTGGCCCGACCGCGCGGACGGCCTGTTGCCGCCCGATCGGCTCGACGTTTCGCTCACGCTCGCGCCCAAGCTCAAGCTCGAATTCCGCCATGCCCGCGTCACCGGCTATGGCGCGCAGGCGCCGCGCGTCGACCGCATGGCGCGGGTGCGCCAATTCATCGCCGAGAGCGGCTACAGCGAAGCGCTGCGGGCGCCGCTGGGCGGCGACGCCTCGACGCGGTCGTACGAGCGGCTCGCGCTCGGCGATCAGCGCGTGCTGCTGATGAATTCGCCGCGCCGGCCCGACGGCCCGCCGGTGCGGGGCAACAAGCCCTATAGCGCCATCGCGCATCTCGCCGAGACGGTCGTGCCGTTCGTGGCGATGGCGAACGGGTTGCGGCGATTGGGCTTGTCGGCGCCCGCCATCCATCACGCCGACCTCGAGCAGGGATTTTTGATCCTCGAAGACCTCGGCGACGCGCGCGTGGTGAGCGGCGATCCGCCGGCGCCGATCGTGGAGCGCTACGAGACCGCGGTCGACGTGCTGCTTGCGCTGCATGCGCAGCAGTTGCCCGACACGCTGCCGGTCGCACCGCAGCTCGATTATCGCATTCCCCCTTACGACATGAACGCGTTCCTGATCGAAGCCGAGCTGCTGCTCGACTGGTTCCTGCCGCGCCTTGACGCCGCGATCCCCGATACCGAACGCGGCTCGTTCCGCGCGCTTTGGCGCGAGCTGTTGGGCCCGATCATCGCTGCGCCGCCGAGCTGGGTGCTGCGCGACTTCCATTCACCCAATCTCATCTGGTTGCCGCAACGCAGCGAACTCGCCCGGCTCGGCCTGCTCGATTTCCAGGACGCGGTGATGGGGCCGCCCGCCTACGATCTCGCCTCGCTGTTGCAGGATGCGCGCGTGGACGTCGCCGAAGAGACCGAGCTGGCGCTGCTCGGCCGCTACGTGCGCGGGCGCAGCCGCGGCGAGGCGGATTTCAACGGCGCGGCGTTCATCAAGACCTACGTCACGCTCGCCGCCCAGCGCGCGAGCAAGATTCTCGGCATCTTCGCCCGCCTCGACCTGCGCGACGGCAAGCCGCAATATCTGCGCCACCTGCCGCGGGTGTGGGGGTATTTGCAGCGCTCGCTCAGCCACCCCGCGCTGGAAGCGCTCAACGCGTGGTATATTGCCCACGTGCCGGCGTTAAATACAATTTAAGCTCCTCGCGCGCAGAACCCCCTTGATGGCCAAAAATCCTAAACCCGCGACCGCGCCCAAACACGCCATGGTGCTGGCGGCGGGGCTGGGCACGCGCATGCGGCCGTTCAATGGGCGCGTGCCCAAGCCGCTCGTTCCGGTCGGCGGCAAGGCGCTGATCGACTACGTGCTCGATCGCCTCGCCGCGCAGGGGGTCGAGCGCGCGGTCGTGAACGTCCACCATCTCGCCGATCAGATCGAGCGCCATCTTGCCGACCGCAAGCGGCCGAAGATCATCATCTCGGACGAGCGCGGCGAGCTTCTCGGCACCGCCGGCGGCGTGGTCAAGGCGCTGCCCAACCTCGGCGACGGCCCGTTCTTCCACGTCAACTCCGACACCATCTGGATCGACGGCGTGAAGCCCAACCTCGCCCGCCTCGCCGACGCCTTCGATCCCGAGCGCATGGATGCGCTCTTGCTGCTTGCAACCACGGCGTCCAGCATCGGCTATAGCGGACGCGGCGATTTCTCCATGGCGGCCGATGGGCGACTCACGCGCCGCGGCGAGCGCGAGGTGGTGCCGTTCGTCTATGCCGGCGCCGCGATTTTGACCCCGGCCTTCTTTACCGGCGCGCCCGCGGGGGCGTTCTCCATGTCGCCGTTGTTCGACCGCGCGGCGGAAGCCGGGCGGCTCTGCGGCCTGCGCCTCGAAGGTGTGTGGATGCACGTGGGCACGCCCGAGGCGATCGCCGCCGCCGAGCGGGCGCTCCTCACGAGCGCGGTGTAGCAGGGGTTCAAGCCCGCGCGGCGGAGAAAATTGAGTCGCCGCGAATCAATCCTTAGAATCGGCGGATGGCAACCGCCCCCCGCGTCTTCACCATCCCGGCGTCGGCGCCGTTCGTGCCGACGCTGATCCGCGCGCTCATCGACGGAACGCTGGTGGGAGGCTTTCCCGCGACGCGCGATCCGCTCGCGCTCGCGCACGCCACGCTCTATCTGCCGACGCGGCGCGCCTGCCGGCTGGCGCGCGATCTCTTCCTCGACGTCACCCAGGAGCGCGCGGCGATCCTGCCGCACATCGTCGCCATCGGCGACGTCGACGAGGACGAGATCGCCTTTGCGCAGGCGGCAACCGGCGCGCTCGCCGCCGACGCGCTCGCTTTGCCGCCGGAGCTCGGCGGGCTCGAACGGCGTCTCAAGCTCGCACGGCTCGTGCTCAAATGGGCCGCGCAGATTGCGCCCGATGCGCGCGGCGAGGCCGCGCTCGTCGCCAACAACCCCGCCTCGGCGCTCGCGCTCGCCGACGATCTCGCGCGGCTGATGGACGACATGACCACGCGCGGCGTGGCGTGGGACCGGCTCGATGGGCTCGTGCCCGAAACGCTCGACCGCTACTGGCAACTCACGCTCGAATTCCTGCAGATCGCGCGCGAGAACTGGCCGAAAATCCTCGCCGAGCGGGGCGCCATCGAGCCCGCGGCGCGCCGCGACGCGCTGATCAAGGCCGAAGCCGCGCGGCTGTCCTCACACACCGGCGGACCGGTGATCGCCGCCGGCTCGACCGGCTCCATGCCGGCAACCGCCGAGCTGATCGCCGCCATCGCCAAGCTTGCTCGCGGCGCCGTGGTGCTGCCCGGCCTCGACGTTGCGCTCGACGCGCAATCCTGGGAGCTGATCGGCGGCCGCGGCGATGGCGACGCACGCGTTGCGCCGGCGGTCGAGCATCCGCAATTCGCCATGCAGGCGCTGCTGCGCCGCATCGGCATTGCGCGCGAAGAGGTCGTCGCGCTGGGCACTTCGAGTGCGCGTGAGCGCGAGCGCTATATCTCCGAAGCGCTGCGGCCCGCCGCCGCCACCGAGCGCTGGCAACGGCTCGCCGCCTGCGATGTCCCGCTGCCGATCGAGCGCGCGCTCGAAACCGTGGCGGTGATCGAGGCCGCCAACGCCGAGGAGGAAGCGCTCGCCATCGCGATTAGCCTGCGCGAGGCGCTCGAGACGCCGCACAAGACCGCGGCCTTGATCACGCCCGACCGCGCCTTGGCGCGCCGGGTGGTGGCGGCGCTGGAACGCTGGAAAATCGCGGTCGACGATTCCGGCGGCGATGCGCTCGCGGACACGGCCGCCGGGCGGTTCGCACGGCTGGCGGCCGACGCCGCGCTCGGCGGGCTTGCGCCGGTGGCGCTGCTCGCCCTCCTCAAGCACTCGCTGGCACGGCTCGGTGCCGCCGCAGGCGCGCACGCGCGCGCGATCGCGGCGCTCGAAAAGGCCATCCTGCGCGGCCCGCGGCCGCGGCCGGGCATGAGCGGGCTCGCGCACGCGCTCGCCGCGTTCCGCGCCGAGCTCGACAAACTGCGGCGGGGAGAGGCGTCCGATCTGCATCCGTCCGATCCGCGCGCCAGCGTCAGCGCCGCAGAGCTCGACGCCGCGGCCGCGCTCCTCGCGCGGCTCACCTCGGCGCTCGCGCCGCTCGACGGGCTTACCTCCACGCCCTTCGCCAAGTTCGCGGAGCGCCACCGCAGCGTCATCGCCGCGCTGAGCGTGGACGAGACCGGCGCGGCGGCAGCCTTCCTCGGCCCCGACGGCGTGGCGCTCGATGCCGCATTCGAGGAAATCGGGCGGCGCGCAGCCGACGCCGATTTCGCGGTGGCGCCTGCAGACTATGCCGACGTGTTCCGCACGGCGATTTCGGATCGCACGGTGCGAGAGCGGGAGTTGCGGGGGGCGCGGCTGCGCATCTACGGTCCGCTCGAAGCGCGGCTGCAAAGCGTCGACCGCGTCGTGCTCGGCGGCTTGGTCGAGGGCGTGTGGCCGCCGGAGATGCGCTCCGATCCGTGGCTCAGCCGGCCCATGCGCCACGCGCTCGGCCTCGATCTGCCCGAGCGGCGCATGTCGCTCTCCGCCCACGACTTCGCGCAGGCGCTCGGCGCGCCCGACGTCATCCTCGCCTATCCCGCCAAGCTCGCCGGCGCGCCCACCGTGATCTCGCGCTTCGTCCAGCGGCTCGCCGCGGTCGCGGGCGAAGAACACTGGAACCGCGCCCGCGCGCGCGGAGCGAAATATCTCGCCTGGGCGCGCGCGCTCGATCGTCCCGCCGAGGTCAAGCGCATCGAGAAACCCGCGCCGAAGCCGCCGCGCGCCGCGCGGCCGAGCGCGCTCTCGGTCACCGACATCGAGAACTGGCTGCGCGATCCGTATACGATCTATGCCAAGCACATCCTCAAGCTGCGCGAGCTCGATCCCATCGACCTGCCGCCGGGCGCGGCCGATCGCGGCATCGTCATCCACGCCGCGCTCAGCGATTTCACCAAGGCCTTCGCAACGGGCCTGCCCACCGATCCGGCTGGCGCGCTCATCGACATCGGCGCCAAGCATTTCGCGACGCTCGAAGACTATCCCGAGGCGCGGGCGTTCTGGTGGCCGCGCTTCCGGCGCATCGCTCGCTGGTTTGCCGGCTGGGAGACGTTGCGGCGCGGCAGCGTCGCGACGCTGGCGGCGGAGGTTTCCGGCAAGATCGACATTGCGCTCGGCGAGCGCGTGTTCACGCTGCGCGCCCGCGCGGACCGCATCGAGCGCCTCGCCGGCGGCGGCTACGCCATCCTCGACTACAAGACCGGACAGGTGCCGAGCGAGAAGCAGGTGCGCATCGGGGTGTCGCCGCAGCTCACGCTCGAAGCCGCGATCCTGCGCGGCGGCGGATTTCGCGACATCCCCGCCGGCGCGTCCGTCGCCGAGCTGGTCTACGTCTCGCTCAAGGGCGGCGACCCCGCGGGCGACGGCGTGCCGATCGACTTCAAGGACGGCGACGCCAACGTCCATGGCGACCGCGCGCTCGCCAAGCTCAAACTCGTCGCCACCCGCTTCGAAGACGAGCAGCAGCCCTATCTTCCGCTGGTGCTGTCGATGTGGAAGAGCCGTTACGGCGCCTACGATCACCTCGCGCGGGTGAAGGAATGGTCCGTCGGCGGACCGGATGACGCGGAGAGCGCGGAATGACCGCCGTTCGCACCATTCGCGCGATCCCTGAGGACCTGCGCCGCACGCAGGTCGAGGCCTCGGACCCCGCGGTCTCGGCCTGGGTCACGGCCAATGCCGGCTCGGGCAAGACCCACGTGCTGGCGCAGCGGGTAATCCGGCTGCTGCTTGCGGGCGTGCCGCCCGGCAAAATTCTCTGTATCACCTTCACGAAGGCGGCCGCCGCCAACATGGCGAACCGCATCTTCGGCACGCTCGCCAAATGGATCGCACTCGACGACGACGCGCTCGACGAGGCGATCGAACATCTGGAAGGGAGCACGCCCGGTCGATGCCGGCGCGAGCGCGCCCGGCGCCTGTTCGCCCAGGCGCTCGATACCCCGGGC
>JAFAHL010000050.1 GCA_019237215.1 Hyphomicrobiales bacterium
GAGGTTCTCGGCGTGCAGCAGCCCCTCCTGGAAGGCCCAGTTGTGAAATGGAAAAACGTCGGACGTGACCCGGCGTCCGGATCTCTTGTGGATGTATTCGAAGGTGCCGAAGAATTCGCCGGGAGTCTTGCCGTGCAGCTTGGTGAATTGCGCGGCGAGATCCGGCCGCATGACGCGGATCGAGGTATTCATGGCGTGATCGCACGATCCCGTGTCCATGCCCCACCACTTGATCTTTCTTTTCAGCATCCAATGCAGGGTGTCGAGATTGGGGCCGGGGTGATAACAGAAGTACTTCACGAGATCCTGCTGCGGTTGACCCTCGTAATGGCGATGCCAGCCCGTGTGCAGAAGCAAGATGTCGCCGTCGCGGATGTCGGCGCCGGCGCTTTCGATGATCTGCGGCGTGATCACGGCCCAGTCCGACATCTTCGCTGAAATGTCCACCACCACGCCGCGATTGACCAGATAGTCGAGCGCCAGCGAGGCCATGTCGCCCTTGGGGTCGTCGGTGGCGTGCATGGCGCCGTCGAAATGCGTGCCGACGTGAAGCGCCGTATCGATGCGCTGCGCCACGATCATCTGCGTCTGCAGATTTTGCGCGTAATACATTTTGTTGCCGGCATATCCGACCCATCCGGGGGTATGCACGTTCATCACATGGCTCATGTCGACGATTTTCATCGCTTGCCCCTTCGCTCTTTCTCGACCGCGAGCTTATACCATCACAAATTCCGACTCCTCGCGCGCGGTCCGCGTCGCAGCAAACTCGGCGCACCCTCTCCCGGTGCCTCCGCGGAAAGGCTAAGGTGAAGCGCTTTCGATCGATAGTGTTGCGCCCGAGTGCTGCCCGCCTGGGAGAGAAACTTGAAAATTCAAACCATTCTGCCGCTGGCATTGGCAAGCCTGGTTTTCGGATGCGAAGCCCCACTGAGCTCGGACGAAGCAGGGTTGCTCGACGCGGTCGCATTCGTCACCGGCGGCCAGCAGGAAGGTGCGATGCCGCAAGGATTCGAAACCCGCTGGCGGCGCACCGTTCACGGACGAGAGATCGAGTACCAATCGGTCGGGTCACACGCCAATTTCGGCCAAGCGAATGATCCGCATCGTGACAGCCGTTACGTGCGCATCGGCGTGACGATCACCTCGCCGTCGAAATGCGTGTTCAAGACGGTCGTGACCACCGAGTATTCCAAAGGCGCGAGCAGAGAAAGCTTCGGCGACGTGACCAGCGAAGCCGCGACCCTGGATTTCAACAAGGTTCGCCGGTTCGACATCGAAGACGGCGATTCTCCCAATGTGGTGATCGAGGGCACGGGCTGGATGTGTAAGCAGAGTGGATGTCAAGATATGGTCAAGATCGCAATTTCGGCCCCCCGACAGGAGGCGTTGACGCGCACGATCGAGAGCAAGCAGCGCGCCATCGACTTCATCAAGAAGGCCTGCCCGGGAACGCCTCGCTAGGCGGGAACGTCGTGCTCAACGCGCCATCACTTCCTTCATGTAGACGCGGTCGATCGGCTGATCGATATCCTTGCCGGCACGTTCGAAACCTCGGCGCCAGTCATTGGCATGGCGGAGCATCCACAGCCGGCTTGCTTCCTTGTCGTGCCGGCCGACCGCATCGACGATCTTGCGATGGGCTTGAATGAGACGCGGCACGCCCTCCTTCAGCTTGCGCAATATGATCTCGGTGGTCGGAAAGATGAGCAGACTAGAGGGTTCGCGCGCGAGCTGAAGCACCCGGTTCTGCGACGCCTTGGCGATCAGGGAATGGAACTGGGTGTCCAATTCGGCGACGGCGGCCGGATCCGCGGATGCCTGCTCGGTGCTGGCCACATTCGCCTCGAGTTCGGCGATGACCTCTGCCGTCGCATGCTCGGCCGCCTGCTCGACGGTTGCGATCTCGAGCGCGGTCGTCGCCTCCCAAAGCTCCCGGAACGTGACCTCGTGCAGCAGCATCGCGCGGCTCATGCGGGTGGCGAGGCGACTGTAGTGCGGAAGGCTGGCCGTCAGCCGGCGGCCTGAATCGCGGTGGATCAGGCCGCTCTGCTCCAACAGGCGGATGCCTTCGCGCACCGTCGACCGGTTCACGCCGAACTGTTTGACGAGCTGAGCCTCGGTGCCGATCGGCTCGCCCGGCCGGATCCGGCGCGCCAGAATCTCGCGCTCGATCGCGTCGGCGACCAGCTGGTAGGCCGGTATCGCATTGATTCGATCGAACTTTTCGCCTGTCTCGGTCATGCGATGATTCCCACTCGAGCCGTCCTCACTAAACGGATCCCATTCGAAAAAATAGTCCTTGACTGGACGATCTGATTGTCGGACGATCATACTATCGGTCTGAGCGCTGTCAATCGTTAGGCCGCGTTTTCTGATCGATCCTCGCGCGCGACCGAGATCGCGCCCGGACCTCAGGAGGATCCAAGATGAACTGCATTCGCCACATCCCTTGCTTCGCCGCGCCGGTGACCAGTGCTCAGCACATCTGCGACGTCGCCGTCCCCACCGGCGTCCGCTG
Source organism: Hyphomicrobiales bacterium (assembly GCA_019237215.1). GTDB lineage: Bacteria > Pseudomonadota > Alphaproteobacteria > Rhizobiales > Xanthobacteraceae > VAZQ01. Next base: position 2,522 of record JAFAHL010000050.1, read on the forward strand.
GTGAGCGGCTGAGGACTTTCGCGCGCGTCGCCCGCAGGGAGCGCGCCGGTCGGCGTAACGCAGCGAAGGCGCTCACCACTGACGACGTCAGACAATCGGAAACTGTCACCTAAAGACCTGTCACCTAAAGACCTGGGAGGTGTTATGACAAACCTGATCGAATGCAGCGCTGCAGCCTACTCCTGTCCGCTGCTGATCAAGCACCTGCTGGCCTCCGCGCTCATCCGCGCCCCCGAGCAGGAAATCGTTTATCGCTCGCAAGCGCGCTTTAGCTACCGCGACTTCCGCGACCGCGTCGGCAGATTGGCGAGCGGGCTCGCCAAGCTCGGAGTTCAATCCGGGGACACCGTGGGGGTCATGGATTTGGACAGCCACCGGTACCTTGAATGCTTCTTTGCCGTTCCCATGATGGGCGCCACCCTTCACACCATCAACGTGCGCCTTTCGCCCGAGCAGATTCTCTACACCATCAACCACGCCAAAGACGACGTCATCCTGGTAAACGGCGAGTTCCTGCCCATACTCGAAAAAATCTGGGATCGAGTCGAAGGCGTGAAGGCGCTCGTCTTGCTCGACGATGGCGGCGAGCGTCCGAAGACGACGCTTTCGTTGGCAGCCGACTATGAGACGCTGCTCGCGGGCGCCGATCCCAATTTCGTTTTCCCCGACCTCGACGAGGACACGCGGGCGACCACGTTCTACACCACCGGCACCACCGGGCTTCCCAAGGGCGTCTACTTCAGCCATCGCCAGCTGGTGCTGCATACCATGGCGCTGCGCAATGCGATCACCGGCACCGGACACGGTCGTCTCAACGACGGCGACGTGTACATGCCCGTTACGCCCATGTTTCATGTGCATGCGTGGGGCTTTCCGTACGTCGCGACGGCGCTCGGCCTCAAGCAGGTCTATCTCGGAAAATATTCGCCGGACCTCGTGCTCGACCTGATCGCGCGCGAGAAGGTCACGTTCTCCCACTGCGTCCCGACCATCCTGCAGATGATCCTCGCCCATCCGAGGGCGGGGGAGGGAATGCTCAATGGTTGGAAAGTCATCGTCGGCGGCGCGGCGTTGCCGCGGGCCTTGGCCAAGGAGGCCATGCAGCGCGGCATCGACATCACCACCGGATACGGCATGTCGGAAACCTGCCCCGTGCTCACGCTGGCTCACCTCAGACCCGAACATGAAGGGTGGGACGTCGACCGTCAGGTGGAGGTGCGGATCAAGGCCGGACGCCCGATTCCATTGGTCGATATCCGGGTCGTCGACACCGAGATGCGGGACGTTCCGGCGGACGGCACGACGTCGGGCGAGATCGTGGCGCGAGCACCGTGGCTGACGCAGGGCTATCTGCGCGATCCCGCGAACTCGGAAAAGCTGTGGCTCGGCGGATGGCTGCACACCGGCGACATCGGCGTGATCGGCGCCGACGGTTACCTCAAGATCACGGATCGCCTCAAGGACGTCATCAAGACCGGGGGCGAATGGGTCTCGTCGCTCGACATCGAGGACCTCATCATCAAGCACCCCGGGGTGTGCGAAGCCGCCGTCATCGGCATTCCGGATCCGAAGTGGACCGAACGCCCGCTCGCGATCGTGGTGCGCAAGGAGGGCTCTTCGGTCAGCGACTGTGAGATCAAGGCGGGCCTGCAAGATTACGCGCGCAAGGGCGTGATCTCGCGTTACGCGGTGCCGGATCAGATCGTGTTCGTGCCGGCGCTGCCCAGGACCAGCGTCGGCAAGCTCGACAAGAAGGTGCTGCGCGAGCAATTCCGCGACCATGCCCCGGCGCTCAGCGCAAGCGCGGCCAGCGACGCGACGCGCGCCTCGCCGGCCGAAAAGCCAGCCCGCTATGCGTGAGATGGCGGTCTTGGCACATCCAACGTTCAATCTCGCGGACAGCGGATCGTTCGTGGGGCGCGAACTCGGCGTTTCCGAATGGATCATGGTCGACCAGGGACGCATCGACCAATTCGCGGCGTGCACGGGCGACCACCAATGGCTTCACGTCGACGTCGAACGCTCGCGCCGCGAAAGTCCCTATGGCGGTCCCATCGCGCACGGCTTTCTCACCCTGTCGCTGCTGGCCCCCACGGCGCTCGATGTCTTCATCCGGCCCGCGGGTATCAAGCGGGCGTTCAACTACGGTCTCGAGCGCGTGCGTTTCATCACGCCGGTCAAGGCCGGCACCCGGGTGCGCAATCGAATCGGTTTGCTGTCGGTGGAAGAGAGGGACGCCGAACACCTGCTGTTGCGGACGGAGAATAAGATCGAGATCGAGGCTGAAGAAAAGCCCGCCATGCTCGCCGTGGCGCTCGTGCTGGTCGAACGGGGAAACGTGAACGGGAGGTAACCGATGAGCGCCATGGACCGCCCGGCGGTCGATACCGATGCATCGCAACGGCTCATCGAGAACGCCACCGAAGGCATGCTCGGCCCCAATCCCTTCATTGGATTCCGGCCGCAGGACATCACGGCCGCATTCCGAGAACTCGCGCACCAGGCGGTCCAGCATCCGGCCATGGTCCTCGAGCAGGAAGCCACATTGCTGCGCGAGCTTATCGCGATTCTGTCGGGCAGCTCGAAGCTTGCGGCAGCCCCGGGCGACAGACGATTCGCCGACGCGGCCTGGCAGGACAATCCGCTCTACCGAATCTGTCTTCAGACCTATCTCGCCTGGGCGAATTCAGTAACGCAATTCGTGGATCAATCGGCGCTCGAGGAGCGCACCAAGCAGCGCGTTCGATTCGCGGCGTCGCTGCTGACGGATGCGCTGGCGCCGACGAATACGCTCTTGGGCAATCCGGCGGCGCTGCGCAGCACACTTGCCAGCGGCGGCGCCAACCTGCTGGCCGGCTTGAAAAACATGGTTGCGGACATGGCGACGAACGGAGCGATGCCGTCCCAGGTCGACAAGAGCGCGTTCAAGCTGGGAGAAAATCTGGCGCTTTCAAAAGGCGCCGTGGTGCTGAAGACCCCCGTGCTCGAGCTGATCCAATATTCCCCCGCAACCGATGCGGTTCACGCGCGGCCGCACCTGATCGTCCCTCCGCAGATCAACAAGTTCTACTTTTTCGACCTGTCTCCGGGCCGCAGCATCGTCGAATACCTTACGCAAAACCAATTCCAGGTGTTCGCAATCAGCTGGCGCAATCCGACCGCCGCGGAGCGCGATTGGGACATGCAGACCTACGTCGCGGCCATCCGCGAAGCCGTCGAGACCATCACGGACATCACGGGCTCGCCCGACGTCGTCGTGCATGCCGCCTGCTCCGGCGCGATGACCGCGACCATCCTGGCAGCCGTGCTCGCGGCGCGGCGCGAGCCGCTGATCCACGCGATGACGCTGATGGTGGCGGTGCTCGGCGGCAATCCGGACACGCAGCTTGGGTTGTTTTCCACCCCGGAGGTGGTCGCCGCGGCCAAATTGGAGACGATGCGCCGAGGGGTGCTGGAGGGAGACGAGATGAGTCGCGTCTTTGCCTGGATGCGGCCCAACGACCTGATTTGGAGCTACTGGACCAACAACTATCTGATGGGCAATCCACCGCCTGCCTTCGACATCCTGTATTGGAACAACGACACCACCCGCCTGCCGGCGAAATTTCACAGCACCCTCATCGATATCTTTGCCAACGATTGGCTGCTCAATCCCGGTCAATTCAAGATGCTCGGCGTTCCGGTCGACGTGTCGCAAATCGCGTGCGACAAATTCATCGTTGCCGGCCTCACCGACCACATAACCCCTTGGCGCGACGGCTATCGGATGGCGCGCGCCCTCGGCGGCAACAGCGAGTTCGTGCTCAGCTCAGGCGGCCATATCCAGACGCTGATCAATCCGATCCGCGGCGCAAAGGGAAAATACTTCGTCAATCCCACACTCGTTGCGCGCGCCGATGACTGGCTCGCGCAGGCAAAGCCCGTCGCCGGATCGTGGTGGGAACATTGGCGTGCGTGGCTGGCGGCGCGGTCGGGCGAGATGCGCCCAGCGCCGGCGCGGCTGGGGAACGACCGTTACCCCCGCGGTGCCGATGCGCCCGGGACCTATGTGAGCGCCGGCTGAGCGGGAGCTTGCAGCAGGCAAGGGACGTGGGTCTCGCGATGGATATTCGAAGTCTCACCATAGAGGGCCAGCGGCTGCGCATCGGCGTTCGTGCCGGAGCGTCGCATCTGCCGCCGCTCATCGTCTTCAACGGGATCGGCGCCAGCCTGGAATTGATCGAACCGTTCGTGTCGGCGTTGCCGGAGCGCGAGGTCGTTGCCTTCGACGTTCCGGGCTCAGGCGGCTCGCCCGCCGCGTTGCTGCCTTATCGTTT
>JAFAHL010000374.1 GCA_019237215.1 Hyphomicrobiales bacterium
CGCAGCCAGATCCAGGGGCAGATCACAAAAATCAACTTCACCGAAGGGCAAGCCGTAAAGACCGGCGACCTGCTCGCCGTGATCGATCCGCGTCCTTATCAGGCGCAGCTCGATCAGGCGAACGCCAACCGCAGCCGGGACGAGGCCCAGCTGACGAACGCGCAGGCCAATCTCAAGCGCTATTCCACGCTGGGCGATCAAGGATGGGCCACTCCGCAGCTGGTCGAGACCCAGCAGGCGCAAGTCAAGCAACTGCAGGCGGCGATCAAGGCAGACGAGGCCGCGATCGAGTGGGCGCGGACGCAGCTCAGCTATACGCAGCTCACCTCGCCCATCGATGGAGTCACGGGCATACGACAAGTCGACATCGGCAACATCATTCATCCCACCGATCCGAACGGCTTGGTCGTGGTCACGCAGGTCGAGCCGATCTCGGTGATCTTCACGCTGCCGGAGACAAACCTGCCGCAGGTTCAACAGCACCTAGCCGATGGGACGCTCAAGGTAGAGGCTTACAGTCAGGACAACACGATGAAGCTCGATGAGGGCAATATCGATTTCATCGACAACGAAATCGTGCAGACAACAGGAAGCGCCCGGTTCCGAGCCAACTTCCCGAACAAAGCGCACAAACTGTGGCCCGGAGAGCTGGTCAATGCGTGGCTGCTTCTCGACACGCGGCATGACGGGCTAACGGTGCCCGCATCGACGGTGCAACAAGGACCGCAAGGTCCATACGCCTACGTGATCAACCCGGATAGCACGGTCGCAGTGCGGCCGATCAAAGTTGCCCAGGTGAGCGGCGGGCGAGCCCTCATCGATTCCGGCCTCTCGGCGGGCGAGCAGGTGGTCGTCGACGGCCAATACAAGCTGGAGCCCGGCATCCATGTCACCATCCTGCACGGCAAGGCAGCACAGGAGGCGGCGGCGCAAGCCGCGCAGCAGACGCCAATACCATGAATATCTCCGCACCCTTCATCGCGCGTCCGATCGCGACCGCGCTGCTGATGGTCGGCCTATTGCTCGGCGGCCTCACCGCCTATCCGCTGCTGCCGGTCGCGGCGCTGCCCAACGTGAACTATCCGACACTGCAGATCACGGCACAGCTGCCCGGCGCCGATCCACAGACCATGGCCTCCTCCGTGGCGACGCCGCTCGAGACGCAGTTCGGGCAGATCCCGGGCCTCACCCAGATGACGTCCTCGAGCGCGCTCGGCTACACGCAGATCACGCTGCAGTTCGATTTGAGCCGCAGCATCGATGGGTGCGAAGCGGACGCGCTATCCGCGATCCAGTCCGCGAGTTCCTATCTGCCGCGCAACCTGCCGTACCCGCCGTCGATCAACAAGGTGAACCCGGCCGACACGCCGATCCTCGTGCTCGGTCTCACTTCGGACACCCTGCCGCTCACGACCGTCGATGCCTATGCGGAAAACATTCTTATGCAAAAGATCTCGCAGATATCCGGCGTCGGCTTGGTTGGCATCGCTGGACGGCAAAAGCCGGCCATCCGTATCCAGGTTGATCCGCAGGCGTTGGCCGCACGAGGCTTGAGCCTCGAAGACGTGCGCAGCGTGATCGGCGTCGACAATGTCGATCTCGCGAAAGGCACGCTCAACAGCCCGCGTCAGAGCTATACGCTCAACACCAACGACCAGCTGTTCAAGCCCGAGCTCTACGACGACCTGATCATCGCGTACCGCAACGGCTCGCCGGTCCGGATCAAGGATGTGGGCAAGGCGATCGACGGCCCCGAAAACAACCTGATCGCCGCCTGGTACAACAAGCAACGGGCGATCATCCTGCCGATCCAGCGCTCGCCCGGGGCCAACGTCATCGAGACGGTCGACCGCATCAAAGCGATGATGCCGGTGCTGCAGGCCTCGATCCCATCGGGCATCAAGGTCAACGTCGTTTCAGACCGAACCCAGACCATCCGCGCCTCGGTCGCGGACGTACAGTTCACGCTGCTGCTCACGGTTGCGCTGGTCATAACGGTGATCTTCGTATTCCTGCGTACGTTCTGGGCGACCGTGATCCCGGCCGTCACGGTGCCGCTGTCGCTGATCGGCACCTTTGCGGTGCTTTACGAGCTCGGCTACAGCCTCGACAACCTATCGCTAATGGCCTTGTCGATCGCGGTCGGATTCGTGGTCGACGACGCCGTCGTCGAGATCGAGAACATCCAACGGCACATCGAAGACGGCCTCTCGCCCTATGACGCGGCGATGAAGGGGTCCGGCGAGATCGGCTTCACCGTTATGGCCATCACGTTCTCGCTCATTGCCGTATTCATTCCGCTCTTCTTCATGAGCGGCTACGTCGGAAAATTGTTCCGCGAGTTCGCCGTCGCCGTCAGCGTGGCGCTTGTTCTCTCGTTGGTGATCTCGCGGACGCTCACACCGATGATGTGCGCGTACGTGCTCAAGCCCGAGAGCAAGGAGCACGGATGGTTTTATCGGGTGCTCGAACGGGGCTTCGATATCCTGTTCAATATTTATGAGGCGGGCCTCAAGATCGTGCTGCGGCACCGCCTCATGACGCTGATGGTAATGTTCGCCACCGTCGCGCTGACCGGCTACCTCTACGTGATTATTCCCAAGGGTTTCTTTCCTCAGCAGGATACCGGTTTGATCCTCGGCTTTGCGGAGGCCGGGCAGGATATTTCCTATCAGGCCATGGCGCAGCGGACGCAGGCGCTGATCGACGCCGTGCTCGAGGATCCGGCGGTCGCCTCGGTCGGCACCGGCATCGGCTTCGGAGGCGGCAACTACACGACCAATACTGGCCGCATGTTCATCTCGCTGAAACCCAAAAGCCAGCGGGACGCCAGCGCGGACCAAATTATCCTGCGCTTGCAGCAAAGGCTCGCCAAGATCCAGGGCATTGCGCTGTACATGCAGGCGGCGCAGGACATCACCATCGGCGGGCGACTGAACAAGACCCAGTACCAGTACACGCTCGCCGACTCCGATCCGGGCGAGCTCAGCCACTGGGCTCCGCTGTTTCTCGAGAAGATCAGGGCGCTGCCGGGCATCACCGGCGTGACCACCGACCAGTTAAACTCAGGCCTGCTGCTCGACATCACGATCAATCGCGATGTGGCTTCGAGCTACGGCATCACACCCTCGGCGATCGACAATACCCTCAACGATGCCTACGGCCAGCAATTCGTTTCGACGATGTACACCCAGATAAATCAGTACCACGTGGTGCTGGAGGTCCCGCCCAAGTATCAGAATGACCCGGAAGCGCTCGGGCAGCTCTATGTCAGCTCATCGACAGGCCAACAGGTGCCGTTGCGCACGCTCATCACCAGCGCAATCAAGGTCGCGCCGCTGGTGGTCAATCATCAGGGCCAGTTTCCGTCAGTGACCATCTCGTACAACCTGCTCCCGGGAACCTCGCTCGGGGAAGCCGTCGCTTCCATTCAGCAGGTCGAGGAGGACTTGGGCAAACCCCTGTCGTTGCAGACCAGCTTTCAGGGAAACGGCCAGGCCTACCTGCAATCCCTGAAGAGCACGCCGCTGCTGATCCTCGCGGCCCTGGTCGTCATTTATCTCATCCTGGGCATCCTCTACGAAAGCATCATCCATCCCGTCACCATCATCTCGACCCTGCCGGCGGCCGGAGTCGGCGCGCTGTTGCTGCTGATGGCGGCCCACTTGGATCTGAGCGTGATCGGGATCGTGGGCATCCTCTTGCTGATCGGTATCGTCAAGAAGAACGGCATCATGCTGATCGATTTTGCTCAAGAGGCGGAACACAGAGAGGGGCTGACCGCCGAAGAATCGATCTACCAGGCGTGCACGCTGCGCTTTCGGCCGATCCTGATGACCACCATGGCGGCGCTGCTCGGTGCAGTGCCGATGATGCTGGGAACAGGGAATGGGGCCGAGCTGCGCCAGCCGCTCGGCTACGCCATCGTGGGTGGCCTCGCTGTATCGCAGCTTCTAACGCTCTATACCACGCCGGTCGTCTATATCTACTTCGACCGGCTGCAGAGCTGGATGTTCCGCAGAAGGAGTCCAGTGGCCGTGCGACGAGGGGCCGAGCAATCAGCGGCACCCCTGGCCGAATGACCGGCATTTGTTCAAGCTGTCGGCAGCGAAGAAAAACTCACGAAGCAGCAGCTTGGAGCGGGTTGCCAGGGCCGAACTCCCTTACGGGCGTCAGGAGCAGGCGCGCAACGCCTGCGAATTCGGAATGGGAGCAATCCTAAATTGGGCCGAGGATAAAGAAAATTCCAGCAAAAACGAACAAGCACGTTCGTCCATCGATCATACGTTCATTACAGATGGTTTCATGCTCGGTGAAGAAGATGGCCTTCGTGATGATTTTTTGGACGGCGTATATTCCGTTGGTCATATTGGTGCTGTCGCTCGTAGGCAGACACGCCAAGCGTGCGCTCGTTAACCTGCGGTTCGAGCGATTGCTTGGCGGCGACCGCGCATCGCCAATGCTTGCTAGCAGACGGCCGGCATCCGCGCATATCGGATCACGCTCGACAAACCGCTTCCGACCTGACCGGCGAGATGCATGATGCTACTTTCGGCGTTCTCAGGTTTCCTGCCTTGTCGTCAATTGCGGCCCTCACGCTTCCCTCCTGCCACTGCCTTTGATCGCGCAGGACCCCGCGGGCACGTCCCGCGGTTCGAGATTGTCAGGGGCAGCGCGTCGCCTCCGCGCCCAGGGCTCGGCCGGCCAAAGGCAATCCGAACGTCGTTGGCACTCCGCTGATCGTCGGGACGCCGGTCTCGGTCGTCGGGCATGGGGCCGTGCTCTGCGGGGTCGAAAGCGGCGCCGACGGATTGGAGAGCGTGGGAAAGGGTGTCAGCGTCAGAGCGGGCGCCGATGCATTCGGGCTCAGAGCAACGGACGGAGGGCTTAAGCCTCCGCCTCCCAGTTCGGTAGAGCCCAGCGGAATTCCAACCATCCCGACGGATGACCCAGGGCCCATCGACGAGGCCATGGGCGGAGATGCCGTGGCAGATGCGGCACAAGCGCCCGGGGCGCTTGCGGCCATACCGCCGCCGTCAAAGGGCGCAGTGCCAGAGGTTCCCGTCACCGAACCTCCCATGCCCGCGGACGCTCCCGTCACCGGACTTCCCGTGTTGGGGGACGTTCCGGTCGTCGAACTTCCCATCAAACTTCCCATGGCGGCCGACGGCGGCGTCGACGAAACGGCGCCGCATGTCGCGCCCAGCATCGGCGAGGTGCCGGACGTGGTCGGGCTCACGCCTGGCGTTGCGAGTTCGGTCGCACCCAGGGGAACTCCAGTGTGCCCGACCGGCGCATTTGGAATGCCGAGCGGAGACGTCACGCCAAGTGGCGGGAGGGGGGAGGTGCTCAGGGGCGCTTGCGCATAGGCAGAGCCGCAGCCCAGGAGAACCGCGGCCGTCGCCACCGCAAAGCGTGTCATCATGGGTTCGACCTTATTCTGCGTTGGAATTCCTGGTACGCCGCCCGGCGAAGCAATCCGCCAAACAAGTAATCGCACGGCCCGAACATCACTTTGGCTGAATTGCTGAGATTTGCCCGATGCTGCGTTAATCGGGCGATGCCGGCTGCATCGGCGCCGGAAGAGATAGTCTTCTGAGCAGGCCCCGAAGGCGTTATCATTTGCTCGACGATCACGTCACGGCAGCGGATAGCGGGAGGCGAGAATGGCATCCATCGACAACTTCAACGACCATTGCTGGCGCGACGTCATTCCGGAGGCGGACCTCGAGCTTTATTCCGGCTGGCGGCGCGAGACCTTCGTGGGGGCGCGTCCGGCGCTGCTCGCGATCGATCTCTACGAGCTCGTCTATCGCGGCGGGCCGCACTCGCCCTACGAGCTCAACGCGCGCTATCCCAATTCTTGCGGCATCTACGCCCATCGCGCGATCGCGCCGACCAAGCGGCTCTTGGCCGCGGCGCGGCGCGCCGGCATCCCGATCTTCTACTGCACCCAGGATACCCGTCCCCAGAACCGGCCGCCGGGCGCGGAGTCGACGCGCCGCCAGGCCTTCGTTCCCTCCGACGGCTACGGCATCTATCCCGAATTTCGTCCCGAGCCTTCCGACGTCGTCATCTTCAAGCAGCGCGCCAGCATCTTTCAGGGCACGCCGTTGTTCTCGCATCTGTCGCTACTCGGCGTGCAAAGCCTGATCGTTTGCGGCGAGAGCACGTCGGGTTGCGTGCGCGCTAGCGTGGTCGACGGCTATTCCAATGGCTTTCACGTCTGCCTGGTCGAGGAATGCACCTATGATCGCGCCGAGCTGACGCACAAGGTCAACCTGTTCGACCTGCATCACAAATACGCCGACGTCATGCATGTCGACGAGGTCGTGGCGCATCTCGACACCACGCGGCTTCCCCGCGCCGCGGAATGAGGCGCGCTGCCGCCATTGATGCGCCGTCGCGCGCGAGGTTGAACCGTGCTTGGGCGGCGGTTTTCGCCTGGGCACTTTGCGCTTTGCCACTCTTGCTGCTCGCCGCTCCAGCGCGGGCGCAAACCGAGCCCGTGTCGTTTGCCGGCAGGCAGATCAAGCTGATGATCGGCTATTCGCCCACCGGCTATGGTTACGACACCTATAGCCGGCTCATCGCCCGCCACCTCGGGAAATATCTCCCTGGCAATCCCGCGATCATCCCACAGAACCGGCCGGGCGCGGGCTCGCTCAATCTCGCCAATTATCTCTACCATGCCGCCGCCAAGGACGGCACCGAGATCGCCATGATCGGCCGCGGCGTGGCGATGGAGCCGCTCATCGGCGCCACGCAAACGAAATTCGATGCGCGCAGCTTCGTCTGGCTCGGCAGCATGAACAACGAGGTGTCGGGCTTCTTCATCCGGCAAGGCGCGCCCGCTGCGAATTTGCAGCAGATTCTCGCGGGCACCGCGCTCACGGTCGGATCGACCGGCGCTGGCGGCGACCAGCAAGCCTTCACGGTGGCGCTCAATTCGCTGATCGGCACCAAGCTCAAGCCGATCGCCGGCTATCCGGGCACGCAGGAGATCATGCTCGCTATCGAGCGGGGCGAGCTCGACGGCATCGTGGGCTATTCCTGGGGCGTCGCGCGGGTCGCCAACAGGGATGACCTCGCCTCCGGCCGGCTCAGAATCGTCATGCAGCTCGGTCTGACCAAGCACAAAGAGCTGCCGGATGTGCCGGCGCTCGGCGCGTTCGTGACCGCCGCCGCCGACCGCCAAGTCCTGGAGCTGATCTTCTCCCGCCAGGCCATGGGCCGTCCGCTGGTCGCGCCGCCCGGCCTCCAGCCGCAGGTGGGCGAGGCGCTACGCACGGCCTTCGCCGCCGCCATGCGCGATCCGCAGCTCATAGCGGAGGCCGCAAAGATGGACCTCGAGCTCGGCTTCCTCGGCGGCGCCGACGTGCAGGCGCTGGTGGACCGGCTCTACCGCTCCCCGCCCGATGTGATCGCACGCGCTCAGGCCATCGCCGCGGCAAACTAGCACGTAAAGACCGGCTTTGAGGGACGAAGCGGACGCGAGGCATCAGCGGGAAGCGTGGGGACGCGCAGCGCCGTTCGTCGCCCGTTCAGCCTTCTCCTGTTGCGCGGAGATAATCGATGAGACCGGGGCTGATATTGGGAACGAAGAGCTCATCGACCTTCATCTTGCGGTGCGAGAGCTTTTGTTCGTCGAGGTAGGTCATCAGGGCGTTCAGCGTCGGAAGGCTGCCTTCGACCGAGTAGTCCCAGATCCGCGGCGCGAAAAGCCGGCGCGTTGCTTCCACCTCGTCGATGACCCACGGCAGGCTGACCGTCAACGCATTGGTGCCGTACATCGCCTGCTCGGCGATGTCGCGCGCTCTACAGAAGGCATGATAAAAACTGACCGCGAGCCAGGGTTTCTCTTGATAAAGACTGGTCTTCAGCACCAGCGTATGCATGATCGGGAAGATGCGGGTCTTGCCGTAATACTCGACCTCGACCTTGCGCGAATCCCGGAACAGCCGCCGAACGGTTTTGCCAAACCCGCTGGGAATCATCACGGAAACGAGCGCGTCGATCTCACCGAGCTCAAGCATCGCCTCGAGCGTCGTGTCGGCGGGAATGGACTCCACCCGAATGCCGTCGGGCGGCTTGATGGAGCGGATCGGTTTGCCGGTGACCCACACGACGTCCTCGGGCTTGACGCCGTACTCATGCGTTAGCAACCCGCGAACCCAAACTGCCGCAGTCATCTGGTAGTCGCCCACACCCACGCGCTTGCCCTTCAGATCTTCCGGGATCTCGATGGGCGAGTCGGTCCGCACATAGAGCGCGGAGTGGCGGAAGATTCGGGACGGAAACACGGGAATCGCGATGAAGCGCGTATCGCCTTCCGAGCGCAAAATCGTATAAGATGAGAGAGACATTTCGGAAACGTCGAACTCGCCGTGGTTGAGCATACGCCAAAAGGTCTCGCCCGGGCGCAGAGGAAGAAATGTTAGATCGACGCCTTCGGGCCGCACCCTTCCGTCGATCAGCGGTTGGGTGCGATCATAACGGCCGCAGGCCAGCGTCAATTGGAGCTTGCGCATTCGAAAAGAACCGCGACGGACTTCCTTCCGCGCGACGGCAGCGCGCAATTCCTGCTGCGCGCGTTGTTCCCGCCGCCTCGGATTTTCAACTTATGACTAATCGCGCGAGCGACGTTCTGTCTACCTCAATTTTGTGGCGCGGGCGGGCGAGACCCAGACTATGCTTGGTGAGGAGCTCGCGCATGGACCGGTCGAACAACTTAGATTGCTCAAGATGAGATCGGTGACCTCCGCCAGAGCTCGAGTTCGCAACGTGGCATCCGTTTTGCAAAGCCAAGGTCGATGCTCGCCGCTGATCTCCCCTTCCGGCAAACATCGCGCCGGTGAGCGATGGACCGGGACAGCGTCGCGGCCCGCTGTCGTCGATTGGGCCGCAACATGATGGATACGGGAATAATCATGCGAACAATGAGGACACTCGGACGTGCAGCGCTGGGTTTGGTCGTGGCCACGTTGATACCGGTCGCGCCCGTAGGCGCGGTGGACACGGTCACGATCGGAACCGTGGGCTCGCCTTCGGCCAATCTATGGCCGGTGTTCATCGGGCTCGATAAGGGCTTCTTCGCAGCCGAGAACGTCAAGCCGGATCTGATCTACGTCCCGGCGAGCGCGGCGGTCATCCAGCAGCTGGCGGCCGGCTCGCTCGACGTGACCATGTCCACCGGACTGGTGGATCCGATCCGCGCCGTCGATCAGGGCGCGGCGCTCGCGCTCGCACGCTTTGAGGTCCAAGCCCCGCCCTATGCGATGATGGCCAAGTCGAACATCAAGAGCCTCAAAGACCTCAAGGGCAAGGTGATCTCGGTTGGCGGCGCCAAGGACATCACCCGTACCTATGCCGAACGCATGCTGGCGCCGCATGGTCTCAAGCCCGGTGACTACGACTTCGTATACGCCGGCGCGACCACCGCGCGCGCGCAAGCGCTGCTGGGCGGCGCGGTCGATGCGGCGCTCTTGTTGCCCCCGTCCAATTTCCAGGTCCAGGCCGCCGGCTACAACGATCTCGGCCTGACGGTCGAATATGCGCCGGAGCTGCCATTCTCAGGCACTGCGGTCAACAAGGCCTGGGCTGGCCGCAATCAAGACGTGCTGCGGCGGGTGCTGGCGGCGCAGGCCAAGAGCATCGAGTATTTTTACGACGACCACAATCGTGCCGACGTCGTTCGAATTCTCGTAGCGGTGAGCGGCCAGAAAGCGGAAGACGTCGAGAAGTCTTACGATTTCTTTCGCAAGAACAACTTCTTCGATCGCACCGGCAAAATCTCTCGGGCTCGGATGAACGCCTTGCTCGACGCCTTGGTCGGCCTGGGCGACCTGCCGGCGCGCGGCAACATCGAGCGCTTTTTACTTCCCGGCGTCGCGCAGCTCTCGGATTGATCAGGCGCCTGCGTACACCTGATGCGAGCGAGCAAGAACCGCAATGCGTGACGTCATCGCTGCGCCGGCGACCGGGCTCGATCTGCGGCAGCATTACGGGCACCACCAGTCGCCGGCAATCCGCGCCGGTGGTCTCATCTTCTGTTCCGGCATGCTGCCGGTCGACCCGCAAACGGGCGAACGCCGGCACGGGACGCTCACCAGCGAGGCGCACGTCATCTTCGGCAATCTGAAATTGCTGCTGGAATCGGCGGGCTCCTCGCTCGATCGGCTCGCGCAAGTTCATGCGCTGATCTACGACAGCATCGAGTACGACGTGCTCAATCGCGTCTATCGGCAATACGTGGCGAACGGACCGCCGGCGCGCACCGTGTGGGCGGCGCAGATCGAGGCCGGCTTCAAGGTCGAGCTCGACGTCATCGCAGCCGCTTGAGACGGTTCCAGGACCTCCGATGTCTCCCAGACGGGAAATAATCGTGCCCGCGGTGCATGCCCCCGATGCGGCGAGTAGCTTCGGCCAGGCGGTGTCGACGGTGGTGAGGGGCGGTGACTTTCTCTTTGTGCGCGGTCTCACCGCGGTCGATCCGCGGTCGGGGGAACGCGTCCGCGGTACGACAGCAAGCGAGACTCGGCAAATTCTTACCCACCTCAAGCAGCTGCTGGAGGCTGCCGGCTCGTCGCTCGACAAAGTCGTGAAAGTGAACGTGTGGGTGCACAGCATGCTGGAGGCGCCCAACATGAACGAGGTCTATGCCCGCTTCTTTCCCGAGCCGCCGCCCGCCCGCACCGTCTGCGGTGCACGCCTTCCCGACGGCGTGAAAGTGATCATCGAATGCACGGCGTTGGCGTGATGCAATGACCGAGAAGCTGCCGCGCTCAGTTGTTGAACCGAAGAATCCGCGACTCAACGTCTCGCGCGGCGCCAACCTACCCCATGTTCCCGGTATCCGCATCGGCGACTACATATTCCTGTCGGGCATGGGTCCGATCGACCCACGGACCGGTGAGCGCAATCATGGCCCGATTGCCGAGCAGATCCGAACGACCCTTTCCAATATGCGACATATGTTGGAATCCGCCGGCTCGTCGCTTGAGCGCGTCGTGCGCGTGCATGTAGTTCTGGCCGATATTTCGGATATGGCGGAAATGGATCGCGTGTACCGCGAATTCTTTCCGGTCGACCCGCCGGCGCGCACGGCCTGGTCGATGCAGCTTCGGTTCGGCAACGGTTGCGAAATCGAGTGCGTGGCGTTGGCA
>JAFAHL010000082.1 GCA_019237215.1 Hyphomicrobiales bacterium
GCGCGGCGGCGTCGAGGGATCGTGTCCGAGCAACCCGATCATCATGCAGATCGGCTGGCGATACTCGACCGCGACGCCGCGGATGGCGTTGATGGAGTCGAGAAAGCCCGTGTATTGGATGAGCGTCAACGCGCGCTTGTCGCAATACGAGAGGCCGGAGGCGATGCCGATGCATTCGTCCTCCTTGCACACTCGGATGAGCTTGAATGCCGCATCGCGCGAAATGGGCCGCAGCAGGCCGCCGCTGGTCACGATATCGGGCACCGAAAGGATGAACTCGACGCCGCTCGCTTTGATCGCGGCGATGATCGACGAGCCTCTGAGCTCGATCGTATCATCTCCCGCCGTCAGCAAATCCGCGTCCATGCGCGATCTCCACGCCGATGCGGCGAAACATCGGCGCCGGTACCTAAGCGGAAATCGCAAACCCCCGCAACGGCCTGCCTCCGTCGCATCGACCGCCGCTTGCGGGCGCGCCGCAACGCCCGCATCATTGATTCTCATGAGCACACCATGTCGTCTTGCCGCCGCGCTCGCTCTCGCCGTCGCCGGCGGCTCGATCGGACCGGCAAGCGCGGCCGACTGGCCGACGCGGCCGCTGCGCATCATCGCGCCCTCGACACCTGGCGGTGCGGCCGACATGTTCGGCCGCCTCCTCTGCGATCACTTCAGCGAGGCGTTGCATGAGCGCTGTTTCGTGGAGAACCGGGCGGGCGCCGGCGGATTGATCGGGATGGCAGCCGCGGCGCAGGCGGCGCCCGACGGTTATACGCTCGCGACGTCGAGCATCGCCTACAACGTGATCGCGCCGGCGGTCAGCCCCAATCCCGGCTTTGATCCGATCAAGGACTTTACCCACATCGCCTATATCGGCGGGCCGCCCAACGTCTTGGTGGTGAACCCCGCGTTCAACGTGCGTTCGCTCGCGGAGCTGGTGGCGTTGGGGCGGCGCCTGGCGGCGATCGATTACGTCTCGCCCGGCGTCGGCACGCTCGGACATCTGGTGGCGGAAGTCTTCGCGCAGAAGGCCGGCATCAAGCTGCAGCAGATCATGACCAAAGGCGGCTCGCAGGCGATGATGGACCTCATCAGCGGCAACGTGAACGTCGGTACCATGACCTGGACCTCGGCGCTGGCGCAAATCCGCGCCGGGGAGGTCATCCCGATCGCCGTGACGGCGAGCGCGCGGCTCCCCGAGTTCCCCGATCTGCCGACGTTCAAAGACCTCGGCTACGACGAGCTCACGGCGGTGACGTGGTTCGCCCTGTCGGGGCCGGCAGGCTTGCTGAACGATATCACGCAGCGCCTCAATGCGGCGGTAGCCAAGATGCTGGAGCTGCCGCATGTGCGTGAACGCCTCGACCGCGACGCCGTCGAGACACGCGTCATGACCTCGGACGAGTTCACAACCTTCGTGGCGAGCGAGATCGACAGATGGGCCCCGGTGGCAAGGCGCGTGATGCCGGGGAATTGAACCAACCGCGCTCGCAACCCGCCATCACTCCGAGCCCGCGACTGCGGCCTGTTGCAGGACCTTGGCCCAGCGCACCGTTTCCGACTTGACGAAACGGTCAAGCTCCTCGGGCGAGCCTTTGCCGAGTGGAATGAACTGAAGGCCGATGAGCTGCTTTTCGACCTCGGGCTCGGCGACGGCCGCGTTCACTGCGCCGTTGAGTTTGGCGACGATCTCCCTTGGCGTTGCGCCCGGCGCTGCGACCGATTGCCAGGCCGCCCAGTCGAAGCCTGGGACGCCGACTTCGGCGAGCGGCGGGATGTCCGGCGCGGCGGCGGTGCGCTGCGCCGTCGTCACGCCGAGCGCGCGCACCTTGCCCGCCTGGATCAGCGGATAAGCCGGCGCGAGATCGCTGAACATCAATTGAATATGGCCGGCGATGACGTCATTGAGCGCGGGCAGGGTTCCCTTGTACGGCACATGGGTCATCGGGATGTCGAGCGTGGTTTTGAACAACTCGCCCATGAGGTGATGGAAGGCGCCGGCGCCGCCCGAACCGTAGCTCAGCGACTGCGCCTTCGCGAGCTTGACGAGATCGGCGACGGAGTTGACCGGCAGCGCCGGGTTGACCACGAGCACGAAGGGCACGTTGCAAACGAGCGCGACGAGAACGAGATCCTTTCCCGGATCATAGGGCAGCTTCTTGTAGAGCGTCGTATTCATCGCCATGGTCCCGCTCGTCGCCATCATGAGGGTGTAGCCATCGGGCGGGCTTTTCGCGACTTGGACCGCGGCTGTTACGGTGCCGGCGCCCGGGCGGTTCTCGACCACGAACGGCTTGCCGAAGCGCTCGGAGAGCTTTTGGCCGATCAATCGCCCGAGGATGTCGGTGCTGCCGCCGGGGGCGAACGGCACGACGAGATTGACCTGACGGTTGGGATAATCCGCAGTCGACGGCTGCGACCATGTCCGACCGGCGCAAACGCCGATCGCTGCAAGCGCGATGAACAGCACGCGCGTGATTTGCATGGGCGGTCCTTCCATTGCCGGCGGGCAACTTGCGACTTCGCGCATCGAGAGTAACGGAAGACGGATCGGGGGTAAGCGGCCGCGGGGACGCCGGAGGCCGCCCCCGCGAGGCTCGGCGTCCTTGACTTCGCCGGGCCGCATCCATAGGTTCCGCGCGCTCTCGCCAAGAGCCGAAGTGAAACTCGCCGACCGGCCCTGGGGGCCGGAGGCCACCGCCCGACAGCGCAATGCGCCCTCGGGCGCCGTAGGTGTTTGGTAAGCCCTCATCCCGAGGAGCGCCCGAAGGGCGCGTTTCGAAGGACGAGGGCGTAGGACAACGGCACGAGATGTTCGATTCGCTCTCCGAAAGGCTCGGCGGCATCCTCGACCGCCTGACGCGCCGCGGCGCGCTCACCGAGGCGGACGTCGATGCGGCGCTGCGCGAAGTGCGGCGCGCCTTGCTCGAAGCCGACGTGGCGCTCGACGTGGTGCGCGCCTTCGTCGACAAGGTGAAGAGCCACGCCGTCGGGGTCGAGGTCATCAAATCGGTGACGCCGGGCCAGATGGTGGTGAAGATCGTTCACGACCAGCTGATGGACACGCTGGGCACGCGCGGCGAGCCGATCGATCTCAATGCCCCGCCGCCGGTGCCGATCATGATGGTGGGCCTGCAGGGCTCGGGCAAGACCACCACCACCGCCAAGCTCGCCAAGCGCCTCGTCGAGCAGGCGCGGCGCAAGGTGCTCATGGCCTCGCTCGACGTGCGCCGTCCGGCCGCGATGGAACAGCTCGCGGTGCTGGGGCAGCAGGTCAACGTCGATACGCTGCCGATCGTCGCGGGTCAGCAGCCGGCGCAGATTGCCCAGCGCGCCTTGCAAGCGGGCCGTCTCGGCGGCTACGACGCCGTCATCCTCGATACTGCCGGCCGCACCACGCTCGATGAAGCGATGATGGCGGAGGCCGCCGACGTCAAGCGCGCCGCCAATCCGCACGAGGTACTGCTCGTCGCCGACGCGCTGACCGGCCAAGACGCGGTCAACCTCGCGCGCGCCTTCAACGATCGCGTCGGCTTGACCGGGATCGTGCTCACGCGGGTCGACGGCGATGGGCGCGGCGGCGCCGCGCTCTCCATGCGCGCGGTGACGGGCAAGCCGATCAAGCTCATCGGCACCGGCGAGAAAATGGATGCGCTCGAGGATTTTTATCCCGCGCGCATCGCCGATCGCATCCTCGGCATGGGCGACATCATCACCCTGGTCGAGAAGGCGGCGGCGACGATCGATGCCGAGAAAGCCATGCGCGTCGCCGAGAAGATGCGCAAGGGCGCCTTCGATCTCGCGGACTTGCGCGAGCAGCTCGCGCAGATGCAGCAGATGGGCGGCATGACCGGGCTGATGGGCATGCTGCCCGGTATCGCCAAGATGAAGAATCAGCTCGCATCGGCGAACCTCGATGAACGCGTGCTCAAGCGCCAGGTGGCGATCATCGATTCGATGACGCCGCAGGAGCGCAGGAACCCCGACGTGCTCAAGGCGAGCCGCAAGAAACGCATCGCCGCGGGCTCCGGCACCCGAGTCGAGGACGTCAACCGCATGCTCAAAATGCACCGCAGCATGGCTGACGTGATGAAGGCGATGGGCTCGGGCAAGCGCGGGCCGATGGCGGGGTTTGCCAATATGCTCGGGCTGGGGGGCGGCATGCCGAGCGCGCAAGAGATGCAAAAGCTGGCGGAGAAACTCCCGGGCGGATTGCCCGGATTGCCGGGCGGCGCGCCGAGCAGTCCCGGCCTTCCCCCCACCATGCCCGGTGTGCCGCCGCAACTTCCCGGAGGTCCGTTGCTGCCGGGGCTTGGCGGCAAGCCGCCGGGGCTCGGCGGATTTCCAGGATTGGGGAAGAAGAAGTGAACATCTCATGTGTCCGTCGACGATGAGAGTCATTGACCAGAAAGGAACCAGCAGATGTCTCTGAAAATCCGGCTTGCCCGCGCCGGGACGAAGAAGCGGCCGGTCTATCACATCGTGATCGCGGACAGCCGTTCGCCGCGCGACGGCCGCTTCATCGAGCGCCTCGGTTATTTCAACCCGCTGTTGCCGAAGGACAAGCCCGAGCGCCTCAAGCTCGACCTCGACAAGGTCAAGGCTTGGCTCGCCAAGGGCGCGTTGCCGACCGACCGGGTGCTGCGCTTTCTCGACCAGGCGGGGGTGATGAAGCGCGAGAAGCGCAACAATCCCACCCGTGCGATCCCGCGCAAGCAGCGCAAAGCGCAGGCCGAGGAGGCCGCCAAGGCCGCGGCAGCGGCCAAAACCGCGGCTCCCGCCGGCGGCGCGCCGGCGAGCTGACGCGCGCTTGCGCCGGATCATCGGACGTGGCGGAGCGCATCTGCGTTGCCCAGATCGGCGGGGCACACGGGCTCCGCGGCGAAGTGAAGCTCAAATCGTTCACCGCCGATCCCA
Source organism: Hyphomicrobiales bacterium (assembly GCA_019237215.1). Taxonomy (GTDB): domain Bacteria; phylum Pseudomonadota; class Alphaproteobacteria; order Rhizobiales; family Xanthobacteraceae; genus VAZQ01. The sequence continues at coordinate 4,915 of JAFAHL010000082.1, forward strand.
TGGCGGTCAAGAACTACGGGCCGCTCGCGGCGGAGGACGGCTCGGCGAGCTTCGAGATCGAAACGCTGCGCCCAGCCAAAGGCCATCTGGTCGCGCGCTTTCGCGGCATCGGCGATCGCGACGCGGCCGAGCGGCTCGCCAATCTCAGGCTGTTCGTGCCGCGCGAGCGTTTGCCGCCGCCCGCGGCCGGCGAGTTCTACCACGCCGATCTGATCGGACTTTGCGCCGTCACCGCCGACGGCGCCGAGATCGGCACGGTGGCGGCGGTCCACGATTTCGGCGCCGGCGATATCCTGGAACTGCAGCCAAGGGCCGGCGGAACGAGCATCATGGTGCCGTTCACCGCCGCTTTCGTACCTAGCGTGGACATCGCCGGCGGACGCATCGTGGTGGCGCCGCTCGAAGACGCGCCGGGAAACCGCGGCGCCGCGACGAAATCGGAATACTAGGCAAATCGAGCATCATGTGGCGCGCGAGCATTCTCACCATCTTCCCCGAGATGTTTCCGGGGCCGCTCGGCGCAAGCCTCGCGGGTAAGGCGCTCGCAGCCGGCCTGTGGACGCTCGACGCCGTCGACATCCGCGCGCACGCGACCGACAAGCACCGCTCCGTCGACGACACCCCCGCGGGCGGCGGACCCGGCATGGTGATGCGCCCCGACGTGCTCGCCCGCGCCGTGGACGCAACCGCGCCCGCGGGCGATCCGCGCCCGCGCCTCGTGATGAGCGCGCGCGGCGTGCCGCTCACCCAAGCCCGGGTCGCCGCGCTGGCCAACGGGCCTGGCGCCGTGGTCCTCTGCGGCCGCTTCGAGGGCATCGACGAGCGCCTGATCGAAGGGCGCGGCTTCGAGGAGCTTTCGATCGGCGATTACGTGCTTTCGGGGGGCGAGATCGCGGCCTTCGTCCTGCTCGACGCCTGCGTACGGCTACTGCCCGGCGTGATGGGCAAGGAGGCTTCGGGGCTGGAGGAGAGCTTCAGCCAGGGACTGCTCGAATACCCGCAATACACCAGGCCGCAGGTGTGGGAGGGCCGTTCGATCCCCGCCGTGCTCACCGGCGGCGACCATGCCAAGGTCGCGGCCTGGCGCCGCGCCGAGGCCGAGCGACTCACCCGCGCCCGCCGGCCGGATCTGTGGGCGGCCCATTTGGCCGGCGCCGGCAAGCCGAAAAGGCCCGGCAAGAAGCCCCGCCGGGATGGGTGACAAAGGGGCGGCGGTGTCGTAGAAGCTCGCCCGACCCGCACAAACGATAAGAGCGCGCGCTGAGGATATTCGCGCTGCCGCAGGAGAATTCCCATGAATTTGATTCACGAGCTCGAGAAAGAGCAGATTGAGAAGCTTTCCGCCGGCAAGGAAATCCCGGATTTCGCGCCGGGCGACACGGTTCTCGTCAATGTCAAAGTGGTCGAGGGCGACCGCACCCGCATCCAGGCTTATGAGGGCGTTTGTATCGGCCGCGCGGGCGCGGGCCTCAACGAGAATTTCACCGTGCGCAAGATTTCCTATGGCGAGGGCGTGGAGCGCGTGTTTCCGCTTTATTCGCCGATGATCGACTCGATCAAGCTCGTGCGCCGCGGCAAGGTGCGCCGCGCCAAGCTCTATTACCTGCGTGGTCGCCGCGGCAAGGCGGCGCGCATCGGCGAGAAGCAGGATCACCACGCCGGCGCCGAGGGCGTCGAGGAGGCGAAGAAGGCGGCGGAGTAATCCGGCGGCTATTCGAGCTCCACCGTCGCGAAGTCAGCGGGCAGGATGACTTCGAGCACCTCGCAATCATCCGAGTAATCGAGCACCACGTGTTCGATGCGCGGCGGCTGGATCCATGCGCTTCCGGCCCGCATCACGATCGCGCCCTGGCCGTCGAGCTCGGTCTTGATCCAACCTTTGAGCACGTAGACCATCTGGAAATCGACGTC
>JAFAHL010000088.1 GCA_019237215.1 Hyphomicrobiales bacterium
TTCCCAGAAGTCCATGACGGATACGACCGCCTCGGCATGGTCTACGAGGCGCGCGGCGACAAGAAAACGGCCGCCGATTACTACCGCAAAGTCATCGCCTTCGTCCGAGCACACCCGGACCAATACGCCCCCGGCTTCGAGGACACCTTCCAGAAGTTGATCGACAAGGCTCTTATTGCAATTTGTGTTGATAAGGTCCGAGCCCTGCTGCTGCGGCGGATCCAGAGCGCCGGATCGCTGGCGGCGGGCAGGGCTTCGAGGGTTCGACGCCAACTGAGGTAGCTGGGAAGGTTTTCGGTTGCGACGCCACGGAAGCGGCGCATCCACTCCTTGAGGCGTCCGTGGTAGGCGTTGACACTGTTGATGTGAAACTGCGGTTCTTCGGGTTCGGGGCGGCCGGGGGCGGGCAGGACGTGGATGTTGAGTTTGGCGCGTTTGGCGAAGGCGGTGATGGCCACGCCGCCGTCGCAGCAGAAATCGGTCGAAGGCGAAATTCGTTCGCCGAGCGCTTCCTCCACGCTGGCGGCGTCGAGGCGGGGAAGGACGGCGTCGAACGTGGCGCCGCTGCGGTCGCGAGCCACGACGACGGGAATCTGCTCGGCCGAGAGGCCGCGCTTGGCGGCTTTGCCGCCGCGGCGACGCGCGGGCCTGGCCAGACCGCCCTTGCGACCCTTGAAAGACTCGAGGATGAAGGTCTCATCGGCCTCGACGATGCCCGAAAGGCTGTTTGGCTTGTCGTCATTGAGCGCGGCGAGAAATCGATGTCGCCACCGGAAAGCGGTGCTGGGATCGATCTGGCAACGCTCGGCCGCCTCGGCCAGGCTCTGTCCTTCGATCAGCGCTCGCGCGTGATCGAGCCAGCGTTCTTTGTTGTGCAACCCGGCGACCGGCGTTCCCGTGAAGGGATTGAAAGTCTTGCGACACTGAGCGCAGCGGTAGCGAGGCAAGCCTCTCGCGCCGCCCCACGGACGAACCTCGGGGGAGCGGCAGTGCGGACAGCCGACTCGGGCGAAACGCTCCTTGGCGATGTCCGCGAACGTCCCGCGCTCGTGCGTCGATGCGGGCGCACCCGGCGACCCCGGTTCTTTCCCGGGCTCCGCCTCCACGATCGTCGGCGGCGCCGCGGCTGATTCCTCCGCGCCATCTTCCGAAAGATCGGCCGCCTCCGCGAGCGTGAGTTCCAAAAATGCGAGACGACGCTGCCCCGCAGTCAACGACCTCACTGCCGAAAGCCACGCTTCGAAGTCAGAGGACTCCATGGTCTCCCCCTTCACGCCGAATTCCTCAGGGACCTTCGCATGTCAACACGATATGCAATAAGAGCTTTTCCTTAAGTGTTCGCGCCGCGCGCTCCGAACCTTGGCTTCGAGGGGAAGATGGAATCGACCCTCGTGGTTCAACCCTGGAGCAAACCCCGTGAAACTTCGTTCTCTCATCACCCGCCACAGACTTCTGAGCACCTGGGCCTTCGCCGGATTGCAGATGAAAGCACGAGCCCCGGCGGTCACCACTTTCATGGCGGTCGCCGCCGTCGGTGCAGCGCAGGCGCAGACCGCTCCGCAGCCCACCGACGACGAGGCCGCGACCGCGCTCTGGGCGCAAACTCAGTTTTTCGACTTCACCCCGGAATGCGCCACGCTCACCGAGCTGACCGAGTCCCGAAAGAGAGAATGCGACGCGGCCAAAGCTCGCAAGCGGGTCGAGTTCAAGGTTCACGTCGAGAAATGCGGCCCAAACACCGCATCCGGCGCCATGGGGCCGCCGTTGCCGCCGGGCGCCGTCGTTTGCACGATCGCGCTTCAGCCCTCTGCGCAAGCGGCGCTGGTCGGCAGGGTCGCCGCCTTTTATTTCGCCGCCAACGTCTGGAACGCAATCCTGTACTGAGGCAGCGGCGGTCCATCGCGAGTTCCGCGCTCACCAATGGCGATGGCCAAGCACTTTGTGCGCGATCTCCCGCCCGATGCCCCACTCGAAGCCATGCACGACCGAGCGCATGAGGCCGCCGCCCTCATCGGGCGCAAAGATGGCGACCGCGCCAGCGGCCAAACCGATGAGAATGAACAATCTCACAACGACGCTCCTTCACGTTGAACTCGCTTAAATGAGCCCGGCGCGGGCGAACAGCTCACGCAGTTCGGG
>JAFAHL010000051.1 GCA_019237215.1 Hyphomicrobiales bacterium
ACCGTGGTTGCGATCGCCTCGGGCGATCACGGCGAGCGTCTCAGGCGTCCAGGCGATGCGGCTCGGCGTGCGCAGTGGCGGCCGCAGCTCGCGCGCGGCGGCGGTGTCGGAAGTGATGCCCAGACCCCGGCAGATGGCGGCCCAGAGTCCAAAGGTCGGACCGCCCTGCTGCGGACGGCTGACCACGATACCGAGGACAAACGAGACCACGATCAATATCAGCGCGAACCGCCAGCCGATCTCCGGCCAGGGGTTGGAAGTCTTGAAGGGACCCTGATCGCGAGTCATCACGGACCTCCTCTGGATGCCGATTCTGCCGCCGTGACCTCGACCGCCGGTACCTTGTGAGCCTTCAGGAAGAAGAATTGTCCGACCGGGTAGCCGTAAGAGGTGAGCATGAATACCGCGAGGATCGCGTTCCACAGACCAAAGCTGTTGAGCGATGCCGGCAAGCTCACCGGCGGATTGACCGCCAGGGCGTATTGCAACGGCGCCGCGAGCCTGCGTTCGCCAAAGTGCGACCGGACGAGGATGACGATCAGGAGGACTGCCGAGGCAAGGAGCACGAACGCGCCGACCGCCGATATGATGACGAGCGGCGCGATCGGGCGCATGAAGGGCAGGGTGTAATCGAAGATCGCGACGCGCCGCGGCTGGCCGAGAAGTCCGGCGATGTGCCAGGGGATGGTCGTGATCAGCATGCCCCAGAACCAGAGCCACAGCTGCAGGCGTGCGAGGGGCTTCGAGGCGAGGGGCTTCCCGGTGATCCGCGGCCACATCTCGTACGCGATGGCGAAGTACATGATCACGACCGCACCGCCGAAGATCAGGTGGAAGTGCGCGGGTACCCAGGCGGTGTTGTGGATCATGGAGTTCATCGCGTAGCTCATGTTGATGAGACCGCCGAACCCGCCGAGCCCCAGCATGATGAGTGAAAGCCCGACGGCGAGCACCATCGGCTCACTCCACGGCAGTGCGCGGATCCACCCGAGGAGACCCCGGCCGCCGCGGTGGCGACCGGCGATCTCCAGGCTCGCCGTGATCGAGAACACCGTGAGCAGCGTCGGGAGCGCCACGAGGAAGGTGAGCGTCGACTGCACGAACTTGAAGCCGGCGCCGTGCTCGGGATCGGCGAACAGATGGTGCATGCCGACCGGGACCGAGAACACGAGGAACATGATGAAGGTGAGCCGCCCCATGGTGTCGCTATAAAGGCGCCCGCCGGCGGCCTGCGGGACGAGGGTGTAGAAGGCGATGTACGCGGGCATCAGCCAGAAGTAGACGATCGCATGCAGGGTGATGGAGAAGAGCGTGCGGCCGAGCGAGGCGTCGATCAGATCGCTCCAGCCCAACGCCCGCGGCAAGAGAATGCAGCCGAGCTCGAGCAACACGCCGGAGGCCGCCCACGCCCAGAGGAACGCGGTGGCCGTGATGGCGAACATCGGCAGAGGGACCGGGCGACCGGGGTTGTCGCGCTTCCAGTCGCGCATGTTGAGGATCATGAGTACGACCCAGATCATCGAGCCGCCGATGAGCAGGAACGCACCGCCGTAGTACCAGGCGCTCGCGAGCAGCGGCGGATAGAACGTGTAGAGCACGGAGGCTCGCCCCGAAAGCACCGCCGCCGCGACCATGAGGGTACCGACCGTGCAGATCACCCAGCCGATCCACGCCGCGCGCACGCCGTGGATGGGCCGGCCGAGACTCGTCGCCGTGACGGCATAGCCGAATCCCATGGCAAAGAAGGTCGTGAGGACGTAGGCCATCACGCTCCCGTGAAGCGTCACGGAGGCGTAATAGAGGTCCGGATTATCGAGCGGCACCGGCAGCGGGCTTCTCATCAGCATCTGCCACACCCCAAGAACCACGGCGGGCAGGAACAGGCCGAAGGCGACCCAGTAGTGGTAGAGCGCGAGCTTCTTGCTACTTGCGTCCACAGCGTGTCCTCTGGATGGGCCCCTGATTGGCGAAGCTGTTCTTGTCGATGACGGAGACGTGCGTCCACATCGCGTGATGCCCGAGTCCGCAGAACTCGTGACACGGCATCGCGTATTCGGCCACGTGGTCGAACCGCGTGCGGACTTCGGCGACGAAGCCCGGCATCACCATGGTGTTGACGTTGGTATGGGGCAGCAGGAAG
>JAFAHL010000098.1 GCA_019237215.1 Hyphomicrobiales bacterium
GTCGGTGTCGACGACCGAGATATTGGCGCCGCCCTCATGGGCGAAATCGCCGACCCGCATCAAGAGGTTCGTGACATAGCCATTGACCGGGCTGCGAACCTGGGTTCGGCGCAGATTGATCTCCGCCTGCGCCACCTGTTGTTGCGCAGCTTCGAAGGCGGCTCTCGCCTGGACCGCGGAGCCGGCAAAGGTCTGCTGTTCCTCCGCGGTGGTCGAGAGATCCGAGAGCCGCTGTCGCCTTTCGGACTGCACCTGCTTGACCTGCAGATCGGCGGCCCTTTGCTGCGCCTGCGCCTTGTCGATGCGCAACGCAACCTCGAAGTCGAACGGATCGATCACGTAGAGCACGTCGCCCTTGCGAACGTACTGATTGTCTCCGACCCGGAGTTCGGTGATCTGGCCGGAGACCTGCGGCGCCACGCTCGCGACCTGCACGCGCACGCGCCCATCTCGCGTCCACGGCGCCGTAACGTAGTAGTCCCATGTCACCAGAGCCATGACAATGGCGACGAGCGCGATGGCCAGGGTCGTCAGCCGCTTGAAGCATGCGAGGATCCATCGAAGCGCAAGCCCACGTCCACCCCGCCAGCTGCGTTCGTCAAGAGGCGCGCGCTGACCCGCCGTTTCGTGCGGCTGGGGCTCAACTGTGATCGGCTGAACAGCAGGCGTTTGACGCTCTGCGGCAGGAACGCCCCCGGCTGCTGGTTCTTGAGCAGGTAGACTAGGCTCCACCTGTGGAGCCGTCTGCTCCACGACTTTGGCATGATACATGAGCGCCACTCCTACAAAGCGACCGTTAGCAGGCCGAGAATCGTCACATAGAGGCTGAGCTCAGCGAGACCCGGATTGGTGAATAGCTTATCGAACCCGCACTGGCGCAGGATCGGACGAAGAGCGAGTAAGATGGCGAGCGCCGCCACCGCGTAGACGACGAATGGCGCGACGAATACGTCGCCGACGACCAGCTCGGAAAACGAGTGCATCACGACACGGCCTCCATGGCGGGCGCGGCCGCGTGTCTCGCGGCGTCGATGACGATGGCTGCGAGCACGAGCTCGCCGCTGATTTCTTCGGCGAGCGCGCTTCCAGCGCCGACTGCATCTTTCAAGTTGAGACCCATGTCGCGGAGACGTTGCGTATCCTCGACCGCGAGCGCCTCCTCTGCCTCGGCCGCCAGATGTGACAGGGAGGTCTCTGCCAGCCGAGCCACGCTCTCTCGACCGAGCCGAATGGCAGCCGCGCGATCGAAATACGACAGGGCCTCCGCCAGAACCGCGCTGTCCCGATGGCTCGCCGCGCTCGCCGGGATCTGACCGATCCGCGCGGCGTCGCGGAACATCGCCTCTTCCGGCGCCAGCCGTCGATCGCGCTTAGAGAGCACCAGCTCGAAGTCGCGCCGCACCGACGCCATGATCCAGCGTTGCCGACGCTCGTTCGATTCAGTCGGAATAAGGGTCTGTCCCGCTAGCAACAGGCCAATGCCAGTGGACAAGAACAATACGACGAACAGGAACGAGTTCGCATTGTATGACTGCGGGTTGCTGGGAGACAGAATGACGAGAATGAAGATCAGGTTGAGCCGACCGAGCGACGCGACCAGGGGATGCGGCCTTGTCGCCGCCACCATTGTGCCGATCACGAAGGGCGCGAGCGCGAGTGCGAGCAATGGGAATTCCGTGACGCCGTCGAGGATCAGAAATTCCAGAGTCCCCGCCAGAACCGCCGCGATCGGCGCGGCAATAAATGCTGCGACGGTGAAGCCTTGCGGATTCGGACTCACGGCGCCCAACCCGATCACAAGGGCGACCAGCGACAGAGACACCTCGGCTGAAGGCCATCCAGCCAGGACGAAGAACCCGGATGCCAGCAACAGATAGGCCGCGGCTCGCAACCCCGCCGCCGCCGCGATGGCGCGCGACCGATAAAGCGGCATCCGCCGCACCCAATGGAGTCGGTGACCGGCCTCCAACGCGGCAAGTCCTTCGCGAACCTCGGAGATTCGCCGAAGAAACTCGCGCGAGGCCGGGGCCAATGCCGGTGACTGCAGCGTCGCGGCGATCATATCGCCCATGGCCGGATTGGTTGCCGCGACGATTGCCTTCAGGGCGCGGGCGGCATGAACCGCCGCTACGAGCGCAACGGCGGTGCTACGAGCTGCCGCGCTCCGGATCGAGCCGCTCGCCGACTCCGTGGCCAAGCTTGCGATCTCGGGGCGGAGCGCCGCAATGTCGCGCAGCAGCCCCGCCGCAGTCGCCGCGTCGGCCGCCTCATGCCTGGGAACGGGCTTCGCATAATCGCGAACACGGCGATGGAGGGCGGCCAGCTGGGACGCAAGCTGCGGGAAGCTGTCGGGCGCCGCCAGCAAATCGTTCACCACGGCGATTGCAGCGACGCCGACCGCGATGGCCGCACCGCGCGCCATGCCGGACTCGAAGACGTGCTCCGGCGCGTCTAGCTGCTGGACGGCGATGAGCGCGACTGTGTAACCGGAGAGCACCGCGGCGCACGCATGATTCCCGTCGAGCAACCCGGCGGCGCACACACATAGACCAACCCACCCGGCGAAGACCGCGAGCATCAGATCGCGCGTCTGGGAGAACAAGGCGACAATGACGATGGCTGCTGCGACGCCGATGATCGTTGCGACCAGCCGAAAGCGCGCCTTGTCCAACGCGCCCCCGCGGGTCGGCACCGCCAGG
>JAFAHL010000263.1 GCA_019237215.1 Hyphomicrobiales bacterium
CACTTCATCTATCCGCTCTCGCTCGCGATCTACTGCACCTCCTGGACGTTCTTTGGCTCGGTGGGGCTCGCATCGCGCACCGGCTTCGACTTTCTGACCATCTATGTCGGGCCCATCCTGTTGGTCGGGTTGTGCTCGCCGCTGATCATGCGCATCGTACGGCTGGCCAAGGCACAGAACATCACGTCGATTGCCGACTTCATTGCCGCCCGTTACGGCAAGGCCCAGACCGTCGCCGCTACGGTTGCGCTCATCGCCATCATCGGCACCATTCCCTACATCGCGCTTCAGCTTAAAGCGGTGTCGTCTTCGCTGACCACGATCCTCGTGCATATCGGACCCGCGAGCGGCGCGATGCAGCCGGTGTTGGGTGACATTGCGCTCTACGTCGCGGTGGCAATGGCCATCTTCGCCGTCCTGTTTGGCACGCGCCATATCGACGCCACCGAGCATCAGGATGGATTGATGCTGGCGATCGCAACCGAGTCGATCGTCAAGCTTGTTGCTTTCGTCGGCGTCGGCGTATTCGTCACGTTCTGGATGTTCGACGGACCGCGGTTACTCTTTGCCCAAGCCCTGGAGCGGCCGGACACCGCGGCCGTGCTCACCCGCGATCCGGCGCCCGGTACGCTGCTCGCAATGACGCTGCTGTCGCTGTTCGCCATTGTGCTGCTGCCGCGTCAGTTCCACGTCACTGTGGTCGAGAACAACAGCGAGGACGAGATCAGACGCGCTTCTTGGCTGTTCCCGCTCTATCTCGTACTGATCAATCTGTTCGTCGTACCGATCGCATTGGCCGGCTTGCTGACGTTCAGGCCGGGGCAGGTCGACAGCGACATGTTCGTCCTGGCCCTGCCGCTCGCCGCCCATTCCGACCTGTTTACGATCGCAGCCTTCGTCGGAGGCCTCTCGGCGGCGACCGCGATGGTGATCGTGGAATCGGTCGCGCTCGCGATCATGGTTTCGAACGACATCGTCATGCCGTTCGTGCTGCAGCGGCGCGAGGCACTGATCACCGGGCGAGACAATATCGGTGGTTTACTGCTCGCCGTGCGGCGAATGGCGATCTTCCTCATCCTGTTTCTCGCCTACGTATACTATCGTTTGGCGGGCGATGCGCAGCTTGCCTCGATCGGCCTGTTGTCCTTTGCGGCGGTTGCGCAGCTCGCGCCTGCCTTTTTCGGCGGACTGATCTGGCGACGGGCTACCGCACGCGGCGCGTTGGCGGGGATGACCATCGGAATCCTAGCCTGGGCCTACACGCTGCTGCTGCCGAGCTTGGCGGACGCCGGCATCGTCGGTCAGAGCCTGCTCTCCCAGGGCCCGTGGGGAATCGCGCTGCTGCGCCCGCAGGCGCTCATCGGGCTCGATCTGCCACCACTCGCCCACGGCGTAATCTGGAGCCTTTCGCTCAATGCGCTTGCCTATGCAGTATTTTCGCTTGGACGAGCGCCGGCCTCGATCGAACGACTGCAGGCAGACCTCTTCGTCCCCTCCGACCTCACCCCTATTCCGCCGAGCTTTCGGCTGTGGCGCTCTTCGGTAACGGTCGAGGAGCTGACCGCGACCGTCTCCCGCTATCTCGGCGAGGAGCGCACTCGCACCTCCTTCGACAGCTATGCCTTGACACGCGGCATCAGCCTCGATCCAAAGGCCGAGGCTGACTTCCAGCTCCTGCGCTATGCCGAGCATCTGCTCGCGTCCGCGATCGGTGCGGCATCCTCTCGCCTGGTGCTCTCGCTTCTGCTGCGCAAGCGTACGGTCTCGACCAAGGCCGCGCTCAAGCTTCTCGACGACGCCAACGCCGCCATCCACTACAACCGTGAGATTTTACAGACCGCGCTCGACCATGTTCGCCAGGGCATCGCGGTATTCGACAAGGAGTTGCATCTCGTCTGCTGGAATCGTCAGTTCGGCGAGATCCTCGCACTGCCGCCGCAGCTCACTCGGTTCGGCACCGGGCTCGACCACATCCTGCGCTTCCACGCCGAGCAGACTACTTCTGACAGAAATACCGCCGATGCACTCGTGCGCGAACGGCTTGCCCGTTACGTCGCGAGCAGCGAGCCGTTTTTGGAACGCTTTGACGAGCGCGATCTGGTGATGGAGGTGCGTGCGAATCCCATGCCGGACGGCGGCATCGTCACAACCTTCACCGACATTACCCCGAGCGTGAAAGCGGCGGAGGAGCTCGAGCGCGCCAACGAATCGCTGGAGCGGCGGGTGCAGGAGCGCACCGAAGAATTGACCCGCCTCAATACTGAACTCGGTCGTGCCAAGGGCGAGGCTGAAGAGGCGAACGTTTCGAAAACCCGCTTCCTCGCCGCAGCAAGCCACGACATTCTGCAACCGCTCAATGCCGCTCGTCTCTACGTCACCAGCCTGGTCGAGCGGCAACGTGGCGGCAACGATACCCAGCTGGTCACCAATATCGACGCCTCGCTCGACGCCGTCGAAGAAATATTCGGCGCGCTGCTCGACATTTCCCGACTCGATACCGGCGCAATGAAGCCGGAGATCGTCGGCTTTCGCATCGACGATCTTTTGCGCCAGCTCGAGGTCGAATTCATGCCACTCGCGCAGGAGAAGGGACTAACCCTCAAATTCGTGCCCTGCTCGCTTGCTGTCCAATCCGACCGGCGCTTGTTGCGCCGGTTGCTACAGAATCTTGTCTCCAACGCGATCAAATACACCCCGAAGGGCCGCGTGCTTGTCGGCTGCCGACCACGCGACGGACGATTGCGCATCGACGTCTACGATACCGGACTTGGCATTCCAGCTTCGAAAAAGCGCGCGATTTTTCAGGAATTTTACCGACTCGATCAGGGTGCCAAGGCGGCACGCGGCTTGGGGCTTGGGCTTTCCATCGTGGAGCGCATCGCACGCGTTCTCGACTGCAGGATTAGCGTCACTTCGGCGGTCGGCCGTGGGTCGCAGTTCTCGGTCGACGTGCCGCTCTCCGCCGTCATTCCCGTAAGGCAGCATCAACGCACGGCCCGAGACGTCGATCGCGTGCAACTCTCCGGGATCACTGTGCTGTGCATCGACAATGACCTCACGATTCTCGATGGAATGGAAACGCTGCTCGCTGGATGGGGCTGCCGGGTCTTCAAGGCGCCCGACCTCCAGACAGCAATCGCGGTCGTCACAGAAGCCAAGATAGCGCCCGACGGCCTGCTGGTGGATTACCACCTCGACGAGGGAAACGGGATTGCGGCAATCAGGGAGCTGCGCCGGCGCTTCGGCGCCGACCTCACGGCCATCCTGATCACCGCCGATCGCAGCCCGCACGTGCGTGAGGACGCCCGCGCGAATGCCATCCAGCTGCTTAACAAGCCGATCAAGCCGGCGGCATTGCGCGCGCTATTGACGCAGTGGCGCATGCACCGCGTCGCGGCCGCGGAATGAGGCGGCCCACGATCGGCGAACTACCATCAATTCAACAAATCAATGGGCCGCGCTCACCGTCTGCGGCCACTGGCCGAGCTCGATCTTGGAGGCGGCGATCACCGCTTGTGTGCGGCTCTCGACCCCGAGCTTCTGTAGAATCGCCGACACATGCGCCTTGACGGTCGCTTCGGACACGCTGAGCTCGTAGGCAATCTGCTTATTGAGCAGGCCCTCCGACAGCATCATCAGCACGCGCACCTGCTGGGGCGTCAATGACGTAAGCCGCGTCAGCAAATCGGCCGTCTCGGCATCCGAGCCAGCCCCAAGATCGACATCGGGCGGGGTCCAAACGCCGCCCTCGAACACCCGGCTAATCGCCCCTCGCATCGCTTCGATACCGAGGGTCTTGGGGATAAAGCCCAAGGCTCCAAAGTCCATACACCGGCGGATGACCCCGGGATCGTCGTTGCCCGACACCACGACAATCGGGACGCTTGGATATTGCGCGCGCAGATACATGAGGCCCGAAAATCCGCGCACGCCAGGCATCGTCAAGTCGAGCAGAATGAGATCGACTTCTCCGCCGCGCTCGAGCAGCTTCGCCACATCGTCGAAGGAACCTGCCTCGGCAATCTCGACCTCCTCGAACAGACCCGAGACCGCCTCGCGCAAAGCGCCGCGAAAGAGCGGATGATCGTCCGCGATGATCAAGCGTACCGATTGGCCCACCCGCTTCATGTCCCCCTTAACCTCTGTCCCTTGGGGCCACACGTCGCCAGCGCCGATAGCATAGCACGGCCTCGGGATCATGTTCACGGCCTGCCATCGGTTCGCTTCGATCGGCGTTTGTGAGCACGCACAACCGGGATTACTGCCTGCTGCCGATGAATTGCAGCACGATCTCGCGTCGGTGCGGCCGGGCACGATGCTCGGCGATGTAGATGCCTTGCCAGACCCCGAGCGCGAGCGCCCCGGCAATCACGGGGACGTGGAGCGACACGCCGGTGAGCATGGTCTTTACATGCGCCGGCATATCGTCAGGCCCCTCGACATCATGAACCCAGTGAGCGTCGGCGGGCGCGAGGCGATCAAGGGCGCTCACAAGGTCGGTGCGTACGTCAGGATCGGCGTTTTCCTGGATGACGAGCGAGGCCGACGTATGCCGCATGAACATGAACAGCGCCCCGTCCTTCGCGCCGGTCTGCTTGATGAACCGCATTGCCTCGCGCGTGATCTCGGTGAAGGCCTGTCCGCTGGTCTCGACCACGAGTGTCGCAGTCGCGATAGTCTCGGGCGCGAAGCTGATAATGGGAGACAGCGGATCACTCATGGCCTTGCCGCCGCGGCGATCGTCAGGTCTTTTTCAACATGTCCTTCTGCAGCGTCGCGATCATCTCAACCAGGCGGCGCCAGATCTTCTCGACGAAATTCATGACCTTGTTGAGATCGACATCGTGGGGCAATTGCAGGCGAGGCTCCTGCGGCTCGGCCGCCGGCGGCTCCGGCTTGACGGTGCCAGGCAGCGGCAGATTGCGCGCAAGCAGCTCTTTCTTGACCGCTGTGTTTTCGCCCTGAAGGCGCGCGATCTCGGCTTCGAG
>JAFAHL010000026.1 GCA_019237215.1 Hyphomicrobiales bacterium
TTAACCGGCGCAAGCGATGGCTGATAGGTTCCGTTCGCCAGCTCCCCGGGCTTGGGCGGGGTCATCGTGCTGACCCACTGGGACCAACTCGGATTGTTGAGTTGCGCCAGACCGCCGGCACGGTCGAAGACGAAGTTGTACTGCAGCGCCATGTTGCGGATGGGAATGTTTTTCTCCGTGACGAGCGGCAGGTTGCCGTCCGTTCGTCCGACCGCAAGCAGTCCGACGAGACCTCCATAGACGTGGGCCGTAGTGAGCCCATGAAGATGACTGTGATACCAATACAGTCCCTGCGGCATGTTCCTTGGAATGTCGTAGGTGTAGGTGTTGGACATGCCTGGAGGGATGTGCAGCAACACATTGTCGGCATTTCCCCTCGGACTGATATGAGCTCCGTGAGTGTGGAGATTGATCGGTGAGGAGGTCATCTGCTGCGGGTAGAGCGGAATGGGCTGACCCTTTGGCGTGTACTGCGGAGTAAAGTAGTCCTGGATGGTCAGGCCGCTGAGCCCGTTCTCGAAATGGACGATCAGCCTTTCGCCGGGAAATACGTGCAGCGTGGGCGCCGGATAGCGATTGCCGCCCGACATCCGCCCGTCGGACGCCGTGCCGCGAATCACTTCATAGTCGAACAGGAGAAAGTTTTGGACCGGCGTGGCGACCGTATCGAGGGTGGTTTGGCCTTGCCGCGCGGTGAGGCGGACTTCGAGGACGCCTTCCTTGCTCGCCAGCGTTACAGGCTCCCGGAACTCCGGTCGAGTTGCGGGATCTTTCTCGGCAGTCTGCGCCCAGGCAGTCGCGCCGGGAGATGCAAGCGCCGCCAGGACGGCGATGGAACTGATTGTCATGAGCCCAACCAGGCGCCCTGCGTAGAACGCGTCGTGGAATGAAAGTTTGTGCATGAAAGCGTCCTAAGGCCTCGCGATTTTTAAATTGTGGCAGAAACCACAACCTGCTTGCAGCGCCCGACGCGCAGCAATGACTGGATGAAAGCGGTCAAAGATGCAGCGGTCAAGTCATTGCGACTTGCGCTGATGTCCTATTTCCATTTGCAGTTCATATGCCGCGTCCATAAGCGGACATCGGCCGACGAAGCGGGCGGATCCGCTGCCTGAGGTGCCGCGTCCTGTCCACGGTCACGACCAATGCCGGTCAGTTGAACTTTAGGTTCGCCGCTTTGGCCAAGGCGAGAATTGAACCGATTTCCCGCCTGATCTGCGCATCGAAGGCAGCCGGCGTGATCGGCATCGGGTCCATGCCTTGCTGCGCGAGTTTCTCGCGCACGCCCGGCGCTGCTAACGCCTTCTGCGTCTCCTGGGCAAGCTTGTCGACGATCTCGCGCGGGGTCTTGGCCGGCACGAACAGCCCGGTCCAGAACGTGTAGTCGGAATTCTTGTAGCCGGCCTCGATCGTGGTCGGCACATCGGGCAGCGCGGACGAGCGTTGCGGCGTGCTCACCGCGAGCGCCACGAGCTTGCCCGCGCGGATGAAAGGCAGTGCGGTGGCGATGGTCGAGCAAGTGAAGTCGACGCGCCCGGACATAATCTCGGTGAGTATCTCAGGCATCCCGCGGAACGGAACCTGCAAAGCCTCAAAGCCGGCGCTCAAGCGCAATATCTCGGCGGAGATGTGAGTCGCCGAGCCGACGCCGGCAGTGCCGAATGTGATCGAGCCGGGCTTGGCCTTGGCGGCAGCGACGAGCTGCTGCAGCGTCTTGATGCCCTTCTCGGGCGCCACGACGGTGACGTTGGGCGAACTGCCGAAGGCCGCCACGGCCGCGAAATCCTCGGCGGTGTCGTAGGGCGCATTGGGATAAATCGCCGGCGTGGTCACGTGCGCGGAGGAGTGGGCCATCAGCGTGTAACCGTCGGCCTCCGCGCGCGCGACCGCCGCGGCGCCGACCGTGCCACCGCCGCCGCCACGGTTCTCGATGACCAGCGCTTGTCCGAGTTGCCGCCCGAGCGGCTCGAACACGATACGGGCGACAATGTCGATCGTGCTGCCGGCACTAAATGGGATGATCACGCGGATCGGCTTGGCGGGCCAGCTTTGCGCGCAACTCACGCGCGCCAACGCGGGCGTGACGGCGGCAGCGGCGATGAGTTGCAGATGGCGGCGGCGCGTGTATTTCAAGGACGTTCCTCCGCTCGCTACTGCGCCGCGATGTTGTTGGCGCGGATCACCTCGCTCCAGAGCTTGAGCTCGCGCTTGAGCAGCGCGCCCGCGGCTTCCGGCGTCTGCTGGTCCGCCGCAAACACATCCATGCCGCCCTCGTCGAAGGTCTTGCGCACCCTCCCATCGGCGAGCGCGTGGCGCAGCGCAGCGTTGAGCCGCTCGACGATCGGTCGCGGCGTGCCGGCGGGCGCGAGCAGCATGTGCCAGAAATCGAGATCGAGCTTCTTGTAGCCGACCTCGCCCATGGTCGGCAGCTCCGGCAAGCCGGCGAAGCGGGTTCTGCCGATGAAGCGGGTTCTGCCGATGATGGCGTAGGCCTTGATTTTGCCGGCCTTGACCAAGGGTCCGGCGACCACCGCCGATATGGAGCTCAGATCGGCAACGCCCGCTAGCAGGTCGTTGAGCGCGGGGCCGGCGCCGCGATAAGGGACGTGCGTGACGGTCGCGCCGATCTCCTCGGCGACCAGCACACCGGCCAAATGGCCGAACGAGCCGACGCCGGGATGCGCGATCTTGACGTTCTGTCCAGGCGTCTTCATCCAGCGCACCAGCTCGGCGATATCGTTCGGCGGCAGCGTCGGCCGCGCCGCCAGCGTCGAAGCGGCGGTGTTGATGAGGCCGATGGGGACGAAATCCTTTTCGGCGTCGAACGCCAGGTTCGGGTAAAGCGTCATGCCCGCCGCCAGCGCCACCTGGTGCAGCAGCACCGTATAGCCGTCGGGCGCGGCGCGGGCGGCGCGGCCGGCCGCGATCATCCCGCCGGCTCCGCCGATGTTTTCGATGACGACCTGCTGGCCCAGCGATTGCGACATGCTGTCCTGGATGATGCGCGCGATCGCATCGGTCGCGCCGCCGGGCGGGTACGGCACCACGAGCGTGATCGGACGGCTGGGGTAAGGCTGAGCCGATGCAGCGCCAATTGCCGCGACGGCGAGAAACCACGCCGCTGCGCCGCCGACGAGCGCGATGAGCTCGCGCCGCTTCGCTCCGAGCATCGGGCTTCCTCCCCTTCGCCGGTGTCCTGCTACGTGACATCCGGCAGCCGACCGGCTCTCTCGTTCGGTTCGCGGCGTGCCCTTACAGCAGACGATAGCACAGCATCGGCGCGCGGGAGACCCGCTGCCCCGCCCCGATTTCGCACTTTCGCTGCGGATCTATGTCGCAGTCTGCCCGGACGCAACAACGACGGCTTGCGCCCTACGGCCCGCGCAGCTCGTGCGTCACGCTCGTTCGCGCGATCTCGACCCCGTTCTTGATGACGTGCCGGCGCGGCGGCTGCAGGCGCAACGCTTGGCGCACCGACGGGGCGCCGACGACGACCAGATCGGCCTTGTTGCCGGGCGCGATCCCGTAGTCGGCCAATCGCGCCGCCCGCGCCGCATTCGCGGTCACCATGTCGAACACCTGTTCCAGCTCGTGCGGCAGCGTCAATTGCGCGGCGTGCGCCATCATGAGCGCGACCTCGAGTTGGTCGGGCTTGCCGAACGGATAGTACGGATCGTCGACGTCGTCCTGCGAGGAGACGACGTTCACCCCGCGCGCCAGCAATTCCTTGACGCGCGCAATGCCGCGCCGCTTGGGCTCGCGATCAAGCCGCGCCGAGCAGACGAGATTGATGTGGGTGTTGGCGGAGATGGTGACGTTCGCGGTCGCGACCATATCGATGATCTTCGCGGCATAGACGTCGTTGTATCCCGCCATGGCGCCGCAATGACTGGCCGTCACCCGGCCGTGAAATCCCTCGCGCATCGTCTTCAGGGCGAGGTATTCGAGACTGCGAGAGTTCGTGTCGTCGGTATCGTCGGCCAGCATGTGGATGTCGAGATCGTGCTGCTTGGCGAGATCGAAGCAGATATCGATGTGCTGCCGGGCTTCCGCGTCGGTGTACTCGTACCAGGGCAGGCCGCCGACCACGTCGCAGCCTTGTTTGAGCGCTTCGTCGAGCAGTTCGACGGCGCCCGGATCGCGCACGATGCCTTCCTGCGGGAAGGCGACGACCTGGATGTCGCAAAGACGGGCGTATTGCTCGCGCACGAGCAGCAGTCCTTGCGCCGCGCGCAATCCGCCGATCGTTCCGACGTCGGCGAACAACCGGAAGAAGGTCGTTCCATTCCTGATCCCGGTCTCGATCACGCGCCCGGCGCGCCGCGCCACCTCCTGCGGGTCGTATTTGCGCTTGAAGTCGTTGGTGATCTCGATCGCTTCCGGCAGCGTGCCCGAGACGTTCGGCCGCATCACTTCGCCGAGCAGCGCCTTGTCGGCGTGCAGATGCAGGTTGACGAAGCCGGGGACGACCAGGTCGCCCGCCGCGTCGATCGTCTGGGCCGCCGACGCCCCGAGGTCGGGAGCGACGGCCGCGATGCGTCCTTGCTCGATGCCGATGTCGACGAGTTGGTCGCGGCCACGCAGCCGAGCATTGCGGACGAGAAGGTTCATGGCTTTTCCGGTTTGCCTCGGCGTCCCGGCCGGCAGCGGCGAGCCGCGATCGGACTCCGCGGTCAAATCCGCTCCAGGATGTGCAGACCGCGCGTGCGGTCGATGAGGTAGATCAGGCCGCGGTCATCGTAGCAGACATCGTTGCTCTGCACCCGGCTCGCGCCTTCCGGCACCGGCGGCATGAAGGACGCGGTCTGGCGCGGAGCGTGCGGATTGGCGATGTCGACCAGTCTCAGCCCGTGCGCGAACCAGGCAATCGGAATCTCCGTGCTGCGCACCTCCTCGCAAAACTGGTGCAGGCCGGTGTAGTCCTGTTTCAGCGAGCCGTCCTCCTCCTCGACCTGAAAGCTCGCGAACGGGACCGGACGCCGCTCGTCGGTGATGTCGACGATTCAGAGAAACGACGGCGAGGCGGGGCCGAGCCGCACCACGTCCTCGTCCGCAACCAGCATGATGCGGCGGCCGCGCAAGGCGAAGGGCACCGGCAGCGCAGTATGGGTCGGCCAGGGAAACG